>CAZGRB010000036.1:0-14590 GCA_964527695.1 uncultured Ruminiclostridium sp. | reverse complement strand
AGGGGCGGATATTATCCGCCCGAATACGTAAGCATATAAACGGGCGACTAATAGTCGCCCCTACAATATTTGTTTGAAAGGGCTGACCAAAATGAGCCGTGCTGACGAGCTTTTTATAAAGAACTGCCGTGATATTATCGAAAACGGCACATGGGATACCGACCTTGACGTAAGACCCAGATGGGAGGACGGAACTCCTGCCCATACCGTAAAGAAATTCTGTATCGTAAACCGCTACGATTTACGTGAGGAATTTCCCCTTATGACTCTGCGCCGTGTATTCTACCGCTCTGCAATCGAAGAAGTGCTGTGGATTTATCAGCAGAAGAGCAATGATGTCACAAAGCTCTCCACCCACATCTGGGACAGCTGGACAGTCGGCGGCGGCAACACTATCGGCAAGGCCTACGGCTATCAGATGTCCGTAAAGCATAAGTACCCCGAGGGTGAATTTGACCAGGTTGACCGTGTGCTTTACGACTTAAAGCACAATCCTGCCAGCCGCAGAATCTTAACCAGCACCTTCAACCACCACGACCTTAACGAAATGGGGCTTGCCCCCTGTGCATATTCCATGACCTATAACGTTACGGGAAATGTGCTGAACGGCATTTTAAACCAGCGTTCGCAGGATATGCTCACAGCAAACAACTGGAATGTGTGCCAGTATGCGGCACTGCTGACAATGTTTGCAAAGGCAAGCGGACTTATCCCGGGCGAGCTGGTTCATGTTATTGCAGACGCCCATATCTATGACAGACACGTGGATATTGTAAAGCAGATTATAGAAAAAGAGCCTTATCCAGCTCCGAAAATGGAGGTTGAGGATATCACCGATTTCTATAAGTTCACAAAGCAGAGCTTTACAGCCATAGATTATAAATATCACGAATTTGACGGGAAAATCCCCGTAGCTATCTGAGGCGCAAGCGTACCGCTTGACCATTAACCGCCTTTCTCGGTCTTGTTTTACGCAAGCGTTTGTGAAACGGCGGAAAACAAAATCATATATATTATAAATAATTGTAGGGGCGTGCAGTGCGCGCCCGAAAAATATATAAACACAAGTAATAGGAGAGGAAAAAATATGAATCTTATCGTTGCAGTAGACCGTAAATACGGTATCGGAAAAGACAATAACCTGTTGGCGCGTGTGCCTGCAGATATGAAATATTTCCGTGAAAAGACCATGGGAAAAACTATCGTAATGGGCAGCAGCACTTATATGAGCTTCCCGAAAAGACCGCTTCCCGACCGTGAAAACCTTGTGCTTACCTCAAAGCCCGAAAATTACCCCGAAGTCAAGTGCTTTGAAAGCCTTGCAGAGCTTTTCGGCTATATAAAGGATAACCACAAGGACGTTTACGTGTGCGGCGGAAGCACTGTGTATTTACAGCTTCTCCCGTACTGCGAAAAGGCTTATGTTACTCACATTGACGAGGAATTTGAAGCCGACGTTTTCTTCCCTAACCTTGGCGAACTTGAAAACTGGGAGAAGACTGAGGAAAGCGAAGTAATCGAAACAAACGGCTATAATATCACCTTTGCCGTTTACGAAAATAACGACATCAGAGAAATGAACTGAAAGGAAACATAAAAATGCGAGCATTACCCGTTGAAGGCATGAGAGACTATCTCCCTGAGGAGATGGCGCTCCGTGACGAGCTTATCAACAAGATTGTAAAGACATATAAGGAAAACGGCTTCCGCCGCATTTCCACACCTGCCGTTGAAAGCATCGAAAACCTTGACAACAGCGACGGCGGCGAAAACTTAAAGCTTATCTACCGTATCGCAAAGAGAGGCGAAAAGCTGGATAAGGCAATCGCAAGCGGCGACCAGGCACAGCTCTGCGACTTAGGTCTCAGATACGACCTGACCCTCCCTCTTGCAAGATACTACACCGCACACCAGAACGACCTGCCCGTACCCTTCAAGTGTATTCAGGTTGACCGTGTTTACCGTGCGGAGCGTCCCCAGAAGGGCAGAATGAGAGAGTTTATACAGTGCGATATTGATATTTTAGGAAGCGAAAGCGTTGACTGCGAAGCTGAGCTTATGTCGGTAACTGCCGAAGCTTTACAGAATATCGGTATCAACTCCTTTAAAATTATCGTAAACCACAGAGCGGTTATCCGCGCGGTTATTCTCCACTGCGGATTCGCAGAGGAGCAGGTAAATTCCGTTTGTATCACTATTGACAAGCTGGATAAAATCGGCACAGACGGCGTAAAGGCGGAGCTTCTCGCAAAGGAATTTTCCGCTGAGGCTGTCGAAAAGCTTATGACTCTTCTCGGCAGCAAGGAAATCACCCTTGAAAAGCTCTGTGAATACGGCGCAGAAGAGCCTGCAAAGGAGCTTTTCGGCGTAATAGACGCCGCAAAGGAAATCTCAGGCGGCAAGTACGACATTGTTTTTGACATCACCCTTGTAAGAGGTCAGGGCTACTATACAGGCACAGTATTTGAAATCTCCTGTGACGAGTTCGGCGGAACAGTTGCAGGCGGCGGCAGATATGACGGACTTATCGGACGCTTCTCGGGCAAGGATGTTCCCGCAGTAGGCTTCTCTATCGGCTTTGAACGTATCTTCTCGGTGCTTTCCGACCGCGGCGCAAAGACAGACGGCAGAAAAAGAGCCGCTGTGCTTTACAACGAAGGCAGCTTTGCGGCGGCTTACACATATGCCAAGACTCTCCACAGCGAATATGATGTGACACTTGTTATTGCAAAGAAGAAAATCGGCAAGCAGTTCGGTCAGCTTGAACAGCAGGGCTATGATGCGGCTGTGGTTTTCGACAATGACAAGGAATGGAAAGACCTTCAGAAAAAAGCAGAATAACATAAGAGGAACATAAAAATGGAAAACGAAGTTATAACCTCGGCTGTGTGCCCGTCCTGTGGCGCACCGCTGAAAGAACCTGACGAAAACGGCAATATGAAATGTGAGTACTGCGGTGCTACCTCGCTGGATAACAGGCATAGCTTCACCCATGTAAGCCGAGATTTCGCCTCCGAGCTGGAATATCAGCTGACAAATGCCGACGCTCTTATTGAAAGCGGCTATTACGACAGGGCTTTCTATGCTTACAATGAGCTTATGAACAACCACAGTGCGGATTGGCGCATATGGTGGGGAATGCTCAGAAGCAGAACTCAGAATTTCCTGCTGGTGAATGTTGACGCCAACACCTTCCAGACTGCGGAAAGCCATTTCAATAACGCTATGAAGTTCGTTCCCGATGACAAGAAAAAGGAATGTGAAGCGGCATACGAAAAGTGGAAGGGTCTTGTTTTCGCTTATAATAAGGCAATTGCCGACGCTTACAAGCGCCACAAGGCAGGCAGAAAAATTATCGGCTTTGTATTTTTCGCCGCTTTTCTGGCTTTCCTCATGTTCTACTACATAGTTGTAAACCCGAATTTTGAAGCAGCTGTCAGCAATCTTGAGCCCACAGCTCTCGGTTTTGTATTCCTGTCGCCTGTGGTTTTTACCCTTGTGCTGGGAATTGCTGCCGTTATCTGCAGGGTGGGCTATGTAAATGTGTTTATGAATCTTACGTCCCTTGGCTGCGGCATAATGTTCACTCTCGCTGACCCGTCCATTGCGGCAACAGCATTCACAAATGCCGAGGAAACAATAATGTTTGTGATTTATTCAATCTCGGGCTTCCTGATTTTCCAGTTGCTCACCATTTTTGCAAGAATACCTGCAAAAATCGCAAAGAACAGGTCATAAAAAAGACCTCTCTGCAAGAGCGGTACTCATATAGAAGCTTTATATGTATTTATCGGGGGAAACCTTTCTGTAGAAAGGTTTCCCCCGAACCCTCTTCCAAAGACTTTAATAATGATTTAAGCCTGACAGGGTAAATTACCCTGTCAGGCTTAAATTAATATTAAAAGTTTTCGGAAAGGAGTCTGAGGAAAAGCCCTTTTACAAAAGGGTTTTCCTCAGTAATGCCTGTAAAACTTCTATATGAGCACCACCGCCGCAGATGAAAGTGCTGCGGGAACTATAAGTGCAAAAGCTACTCCTAAAAGCATAAATGCATTTACAGCTATAAGAATAATGCCGATAGTCTTCCAGGTCTTTGCGTCACCGGGGTTGGTTTTCTTCTTTTTCGACGATATGACAAAGCATATAATTGTCAGAGCCGTAAAGAAAAGAAACATTATTACCGTCAGACCCACAGCGAATATCATTTCAAATCTTTCAATTGCTTCAATGCTCATAAATTATGTCCTCTGAAATCAGTAAATTCTTTCTACTGTATAGCCTCTTTCTTCAAGCAGGTCAATTACACTGCCATCGCCTGCATAATGGGCAAAGCCTACCATATAGAAAATGTTGTCGCCGTTCTTGATGTATTCCTCCGCCTTGTCAGCCATACCTACGTTTCTGTCGTAAAGCAGCTTCTGGTTGTAGGCTTCGTAGTCAGCGGCAATATCCTCGGGATATTCGGAGACAGCTTCCGAATCCGCTTCAGCAATGCCGTCAACGTCGCCTGTCGCCCACATATTGTAAAGCTCCATGAAGGTCTGTTCCATTTCCTCGCCGCTGAGAGAGATCATACTGTTGATGTCATAATCGCAGAGCTCGTCAGTCATAAAGGTGATAGCTTCCATCTGGGTTTCAAGGGCTTCAATACTGCGTACCTCCTTGCCGTCTGCCTTGGCAAGTTCAATAAAGTACTGGTCAACACCCGATTCCTTCATGCCCTCAAGACTTATAATTGCTCCGGAGCTGATAAGGCTTGACCAGAATGCAGGGTTGTAGCTGTCGTACGCTTCGCTGTAAAGACCTTTTTCTGTAAGATATGTCTTTGCCGCTTCATAGGTCTCGGGAGAAAGGTGGTCAGAAACAGTTGTTCCGTCTGTAAGCATGAAGTAGGAAAGATATAAAATCTGCACTACCATATCGGTCTGAATCTTTGTTATGTCATATTCAACCGCAACGCCGTTGCTTTCGTTGTAGATGTCCATTACATACTGGGGAATTACCGCTGTACCGTCGGGGATAATATGAATCGTACCCATCATTTTAAGGCTGTTGCCGCTTTCGGGGTCGGTAACCTGCCATACAGCAGGAGTAAGCCCCTCGGTATCACCCTCAACAACGTGATTTGTAATATTTACCGCTGGTGCCGATTCTTCTGCGTCAGATTCATCGCTTTTTTCCACTGTGGTAATTTCAACAGATTCGGTTGTAATTGCGGTTTCAGCCGCAGCAGTGGTTGTTGTTTCGTTTGCTGTGTTTGTACCGCAGGAGCAGAGAAGTCCTGCCGCAATGATTAATGCTGTTAATCTTTTTTTCATAATACCGCCTCGTTTCCTTCGTTTTCTATCTGTCGTGCCGTAAGCACAAATAATGTTGTAAAGTAGAGAATAAGTGATAAAATCACTGTTACAAGCAGGCTCACTGCCACATTTGTCATATCAAGCTCAGCGTTGCCCGAAACACCCATTACGGTTGCATCTGTAAGGAACGCATTCTGGGCAATAGAGGGGAGCGCAAAGGGGTTGAACTTGTCGATTCTGAATGATGACAGTAAAGCGGGAATAATTGTAGTTGCGGCAAGAACGGTAATTACCGACACGCCGGGTCTTTCTGTGCAGATACCGAGAGTAAGCTCAAGAATCATTACAAAAGCAATGTAAAGACCTACGGAAACTGCACCGAGGGCAAGCATTGCCATATTGATTGCACCCTCGAAAAGAAGTGATGTCACCCCTGCGCACAGGAACATTCCGAGGAAGCCCGACAGGAAGCCTGTAACAGGATAGAGTATGAATTTCGGGGTTACATACATATTGGGGGTAAGTCCCGCACACCGTGGAATTATAATGGAACGCTTTTTCTGCTCACTGCCCGACGGGCCCATCATCAGCAGAAGCACGATAAGAACAGCTGTGCTGGTGAAATCGCCGATTGACATAGCCATCATGCCCGAAGCGTCCATTTCGGAAAATACGGATAATGCGGCGGTGTCCTCCTCGGTGAACATTACTTCGTCCTCTTCACCTGCGGCAATTGCCGCTTCGCTCTGCTCCTCGGCAAGCTCCACAAAGGAGTTCATAAGCATTCCCATACCCTTAATCATAATCGGGTCGGCAAGGGCGAAAATCATAATTGCAAATACAACGCCGAATAATCTCCATGTTCTGGAGAAATACATAAATTCCTTCTTTAATGCGCTTGTAAGCTTCATTATAAATTCCCCCTTCCGTTTGCTCCGTCAGATACGGTCTGAATGTAAATCTGTTCAAGTGTGGGAGATGTGGTCTGGATTTTTGAAGCGGTAATGTCGTTATCGGAGAGCAGCTTCATAGTCTTTATCATGCCTTCATTGCTGTTGTCAACGTCAATGACTGCAAGACCCGACTGAGGGAAAAACTGAAAATTCCTTGCAAAGTCAGCATTCCTTATTATATCCAGCTTTGCCTCGCTTATTTCTCCCAGAGAAATCTCAATACTATCGTGCATAAAGCGGCTCTTGACATTTGTAATTGTATCTTCTATTACAAGCTTGCCGTTTTTCATAATGCCGATACGGTTTGCCACACGTTCAACATCCGAAAGGATATGGGTACACAGAAGAATTGTAGCACCTGTACCTGTAAGATTGTTTATAATATTCATTACCTCGGCTCTACCCTCGGGGTCAAGAGCGGAAGTCGGCTCGTCAAGAATAATAAGGTCGGGATTGTTAAAAATAGTAGCGGCAATACCCATTCTCTGGTTCATACCACGGGAATAGCCCTTGATTCTGCGCTTTCCGCCCTCGGTCATGCCTGTGATTTCCAGAACCTCGTTTATTCTCGCCTTTACATCGCCCTTGTAGCCTGCGCAGGCAGCGATATATTCAAGATATTCGTAGCCGTTCATATATCCGAAAAGGGCAGGGGTTTCAGGGAGATAGCCGATTTTTATCTTTTCGCCGTTCTGACCTAAGATGATTTCACCCTCGTCCTTGGGGATAATGTTGCAGATGATGTTCATTGTGGTGGACTTGCCGCAGCCGTTCTTGCCCAGAAAGCCGTATACATCACCTTTATTTATGGTCATATCCAGCCCGTCAAGTACTCTGAACTTTTTATAGCTTTTCTGCAGATTTCTTATCTGTACCATAGAATTTTCCTTTCCTCACATTAAAATGTAAACAAAATTTACTGTTACATCTATCATTATACTACCGCTTTTAATTTATGTCAATAGTTTTTCTGGGAAATGTAAATATTTTTTACTTTTTTACAATTTACCGCAGTATCAGGGTGTGATTTTGTGGAGTTTGTAAAATGGATTTACACAAAAGTGCAGATTATGCCTGCACCGCCTGTAAAAGGGCATAATAAACAAGATAAAACGGCTTTATGACGGCTGTTTTGTGAAATAAATCGTTTGATTTATGCTTGTTATTATGGTATACTATTTAGTGATTGTGAAAAAGAACACGAAAGGATAGATTTTATGATTACAGTATCGAATTTAAGCTTACAGTTCGGCGGCTCTACTCTTTTCAAGGATGTAGACCTTTTGTTCACCCCAGGCAACTGCTACGGCGTTATCGGCGCAAACGGTGCAGGCAAGTCCACATTCTTAAAGATTTTAAGCGGCGAGCTTGAACCTACTACAGGCAGTGTTACAATCCCCAAGGATTTAAGAATGTCCGTACTGAAGCAGGACCACTTTGAATTTGACGAATACACCGTTCAGGAAACGGTTATCATGGGCAACAAGCGCCTTTATGAAGTAATGCAGGAGAAGGAAGCCCTTTACGCAAAGGAAGACTTCACCGAAGAGGACGGCAACAAGGCAAGTGAGCTTGAAGCGGAATTTGCAGAGCTCAACGGCTGGGAAGCGGAAAGCGACGCCGCAAAGCTGATTCAGGGTCTCGGCCTTGACGAAAGCATTATGTATTCCTCTATGTCCAGCCTTTCCGGTAACGAAAAGGTTAAGGTGCTTTTAGCACAGGCACTTTTCGGCAACCCTGACATTATCCTCATGGACGAGCCTACAAACCACCTTGATATTGACGCTATCGCATGGCTTGAAGATTTCCTTGCGGAATATTTCGGCTCCGTTATCGTTGTATCCCACGACCGTCACTTCTTAAATAACGTATGTACTCATATCGTTGATATTGACTACAACAAAATCAAAATGTATGTCGGTAACTACGAGTTCTGGTATGAATCCTCACAGCTTATCCAGCGCATGATTAAGCAGCAGAACAAGAAGAACGAGGAAAAAATCAAGGAACTCCAGATGTTCATTCAGCGATTCTCCGCCAACAAGTCCAAATCCAAACAGGCTACCTCAAGACGTAAGCTTCTTGATAAGCTTACCGTTGAAGAAATGCCCGCTTCCAGCCGCCGTTATCCCTTTATAGGCTTCGACATGGAAAGAGAAGCAGGTAAGGATATTTTACAGGTTTCGGGACTTACCAAAACCGTTGACGGCGTAAAGGTGCTGGACGATGTTTCCTTTACAGTAGGCAAGGGCGACAAGATTGCATTCCTCGGCGAAAGCGAAATCGCAATCACCACTCTCTTCAAGATTATTATGGGCGAAATGGAGCCTGACGAGGGTACTTACAAGTGGGGCAGCACCATTACTACAAGCTATTTCCCCATTGACTCCGACCACTTCTTCGTTGGCTGTACAATGTCCATTCTCGACTGGATAAGACAGTACTCCACCGACGTTACTGAGACATATCTCCGTGGCTTCCTGGGCAGAATGCTGTTCTCGGGTGACGATATCTTCAAGCCTGTAAACGTGCTTTCAGGTGGTGAAAAGGTAAGATGTATGTTCTCAAGAATGATGCTGTTCCAGTCCAACTGCCTGGTACTTGACAGACCTACAAACCACCTCGACCTCGAAAGTATCACCGCTGTAAACAACGGCTTACGTGATTTCAAGGGCAACGTCCTCTTCGCTTCCCACGACCACGAAATCGTGCAGACTGTTGCAAACAGAATCATTGAAATCAACGAACACAGCTGCTTTGACAAACTCGGTACCTACGAAGAATATATCGACTGGCGCAAGGCTCAGAATATCGGTACATTTACTCTTTAAAACCAAAAAGACGGGTTATAGCCCGTCTTTTACTTTTTTTCAATATGCCAGCGTATGGGGTTTTCATAAATATACTTCAAATGCTCATCATAGTCTTCCAAGTCCCTTATAATGTGGTCATACGAACCCCTTTGCCATATGTTTTCACCGTATTCTTTGTTACAAAATCTTTTAAAAGTCGACAAAAATCTCGAAATGACAGAATTCTGTGCGGTAGGGACCGGCGTCCTCGACGGTCCTTGCGCCGGCGTCCTCGACGGTCCTTGTGCCGGCGTCCTCGACGGTCCGGTATTATATGAAGCTTCATTCTTAATACTCAGAATCATATGAATATGATCTGGCATAATAACATAACTTTCTACCGATATGTTATCATAAAATTCATTTAATTTATGTATATATTTTTCTGCTATTTCACCGTATGGCAACAATCTGACTTCCGGACCGTCGGGGACGCCGGTCTTTCCTTCCGGACCGTCGGGGACGCCGGTCCCTACGACAATTTGTGATAAAACGGGGCTTCTGTTCAGGGTGCAGATTGTCAGAAAATAGGCACCTTTGCTATTATAATCAAATCCCTGTAATCTGATGTTTTTTCTTCTGGGTAATTCTTGCACGTTTACGCTCCTGTTTATTTAAATTCCGTTCCTTTCGGAACAATGATTTTCAGACCGTTTTTCTTTATGGAAATTTCGGTCATGCCTGAAGTCTTGTAGAATTCTCCGTCAATGTTGCATGTCATTTCCTTTGAATCTATCTGACGGATTTTCATTTTACGCCCACGCACAATAATTATTCTGTCACCCAGCTTTTCCGTGTCACCGTTACAGAAAGGCCCTATGCAGGTTGTAGCTTCAAAAGTGCCCACCTTCTTGAACATTACGAAATCAAGATAGCCGTCGTTTGGCTTTGCGTTTTTCGCCGGGGAGATGTTTCCACCGTAAACACAGCCGTTGAAAGCGCTTACTACCAGATACCTGCCGCTGTAATCCTTACCGTCTATGTCAATTTCATAAGGAATGGCGTGCTTTGTCAGCACATCCACGATTGACGAAAACCAGTAGGGGAAGTTGCGGTGGAATTTCGTGATAAAGGCATAGTTGTCAATATCTCCGATAATACGGGCGGTCATACCGATAGAAAGAGCATTGCAGAAGCGTATTCCGTCAAAATCCGCCACGTCAATTGCAAGAGGCTCGCCCATAATTATATTTTTCAGCTTATAAAAAGGCTTGCTGTCAGTGAAGCACTTTAAAATATCATTGGTAAAGCCGCAGGGATAAACTGCAAGTTCAACATCCTTGAAGCGTTTTGCCGCTTCCATTGCACGCTGGAAGGTACCCGAACCGCCGCAGGCATACAGCCTTATTGTTTCGCCGCGGAAAGCGTCGCATACTTTTTCGGTTATCTGCGCTTCGTTTCCCTCATGTTCCACAATAAAGAACAGACATTCGTGTCCCAGCTGTCCGCAGATTTCCTCTGCCTCCCTGCGTATTTCCTCAGATTGGTCTTTTCCGCCCGCTATGGGGTTTATTATAAAAATATGCTTCATTTCGCCCTCCAGCAGTTAAAATTATAAAAACAGTTGTTTTTTTTATTATAATATGGTATAATTATATATACGAATATTTCGCTGTATATAGCTTACCAAAAACAGATGATAATGTCAAGCGGTCAGAGGAAAAGGATATGGAAAAGAAACACATAAGCGTTTACGATTCAGATAAGGATACCGCCCGTGTCCGCCGCCACGCGGAACAAAGCACCTATATGCTTTCGGTGGCATATCTTGTTTTTATGTTTTTTATGACAAGATTCATGGGATTTCCGCTGGGTGCTTCTCTTTGCTACCCTGCGGTATTTGTAATCGGTTCATTCCTGTTTTTCTGCAGGAAAATACCACGTGCCGTCTACCACTATTGGTTTGTAGCTTCATCGGCGGGGCTCTGCGCACTTTTTTCCATCTGTTCGGACACTTTTACAATACCGCTTCTTATTTACATAACAACGCATTGCCTTACGGCCATGTTCCGTAACGAACGGCTTATTCTTGTGGATACAATCCTCGGTATCTCCCTTTCCACAATATGCTATTTCATAAATCTGGACAGTCCTGTTCTCGAAGATTCTGTTCAGTCCTTCTCCGAGCTTCTGCTGATTCCTGCGTGTATTCTTTCCACGCATTTTGCACTGACAAGCCTTGTAAAGCGTGATAAGCAGCTGTTCCTGTTCGCTCAGCAGAAAAACCGCAATAATACAACGCTTCTTCAGATAGTTGAAGCAAAAAGAAGCGAAGCGGAAGCTGCCGCAAAGGTAAAAACGGAATTCCTTGCCAACACAAGCCACGAAATCCGCACCCCTATGAATTCCATTATGGGTATGACAGAGCTTGCTATGAGGGAGGATATTTCTCCTCAGGTACGAAGCTATCTCAACAATATCCGTGACGCAGGTACAAATCTGCTTAATATTATCAATGATATTCTGGACTTTTCCAAAATCGAATCAGGAAAGGTGGAGCTTAATCCTACGGATTATAATCTGCTTTCCGTTATAAACGATATCTGCAATATCATCTCCGTCCGTATCAACAGCGATTCGGTACAGCTTGTAACCTGCATAGACCCGTCGGTTCCCGTGGCTATGACGGGTGATGAACGCAGAATCAAGCAGATTATCCTGAATCTTGCGGGAAATGCCATAAAATACACACGCCACGGAAGTATAACCATTGACCTTTCGGCGGAAAAAATTTCTTCCGATATGGTGATGCTGAAATGCAGGGTAAAGGATACGGGTATCGGCATAAAGCAGGCGGATATAAACCGCCTTTTCAACGAATTTGAACGTGCAGACACCAAGCGCAACCGTAATATCGAGGGCACAGGCTTAGGCCTTGCAATATGCAAGTCCCTTACGGAAATGATGGGCGGCACTATCAAAGTCAGCAGTGTCTACGGCGCAGGAAGCGTATTTACCGTTGAAATTCCTCAGCAGGTTAAGGATTTCAACAGCTGTATCAACATTGAAAGGCTTGAAGAAAAAAACGTACTCCTCTGTATCCGCAGCAAGGAGCAGCTTAAAGCAGTTGCCGCTGAAATTACTTCTCTGGGCATAAGCCTTAAATGCAGCGGAAGTATTGACCTTGTCCCCACGGATGAGCTTGAAAACTACACTGAAATTATTATAGATTATGAAGAATACTGCGGAGCAAATAAAAAACTTGAACCTTACAAGAGCAGAGTGACCGTGATTACCGAGCCGGGAGGACATAAGGGCGATGACCGTGAACTGCGCAGGATTTACCGTCCCGTTACGATTATTTCACTCCTTGTGATTTTCGGCGCACCCGAAATTTCCGCAGAGGGTCAGCCCCAGAACCGTATCAGGCGATTCTCGGCACCTGATGCAAAAATTCTTATCGTTGACGACAACAGGGCAAACCTGCTGGTAGCACAGCGGCTTATTTCCCTTTATAACCCTCGGATAGATACCGCAGACAGCGGTATTATGGCCCTTAAAATGGTTCAGCAGAACGATTATGATATTGTGTTCATGGACCATATGATGCCCGAACTGGACGGAATCGAAACCACTCAGGCAATACGCAGTCTCGGCGGAAAATACCGCAAGCTGGTTATTGTCGCCCTTACCGCAAACGTTATTTCAGGCGCAGCGGAGATGTTCCGTGAGTCGGGAATGGACGACTTCCTGGGCAAGCCTATTGAAATGAGCGAACTCAACCGTATACTTACCCGGTTTATTCCGGCAGAAAAACGGCTTTCCGAAAATGCGGAAGCTCCTGTTCGGAAGCAGACTCCCTCAGAGCTGATTAAAAAGCTTTCGGAACTGGAAGAACTGAATATGAGTTTCCTCATATCCCAGTGCGGTGAAAAACCTGACCTTCTGTCGGATATTCTTCTCTCCACTGCAAATTCCACTTCCCGTAAAAAGCTTGACAATGCCTTTGCCGCAAAGGACTGGCGCAATTATACAATCCATGTCCACGGTCTCAAGGGTGCGCTCAGAAATATCGGAGCGGAAAATCTCGGACTCAGGGCTTATGAACTGGAAATGGCAGGCAAAAAGGAAGATGAAGCATTTATCTTATCCCACAACAGCGATTTTATCAGGGATTTTGACCGTTTTGCCGCAAAAATAACAGAGCTTACAGACAAAATCAGCAGTAAGTCTGCCGAAAAAGGCGAGTTGTCGGCTCTGCTGCCCGAAATTGAAAGGATTTCCGCCGCTGCAGAGGATATGGATTACAGCCTCTGTACAGAAATACTCGGCTCCGTAAGAGAAAAAAGCTACGGAAGCAGCGTTGACAATATGCTGTTGGAGCTTACAGCTGCTGTGAACGATTTTGATTTCGACAAAGCAGGAAATATTGCCTCATCTATTATAAAAAACATTAAAGAAGCTATGAATTTAATCTGAGTTTCTGTCCTGTTTTTGGGACTTATGTGATGATAAAATGAACTTGTAAAATCAAGCAGAAAGGAACTATGAATAATGGCTAAATCTTCATCAAAGAAATCACTGGAAAGACCTGTTACAAACGAAGAAAAAAGAAAAGCCCTTGACGCCGCTATTGCACAGATTGAAAAGCAGTTCGGCGCAGGAAGCGTTATGAGAATGGGCGAAAAGTCAACTCTCGACGTTGAAGCACTTCCCACAGGCTCTATCGGTCTTGATATGGCACTGGGTATCGGCGGACTTCCCAAGGGCAGAATCATAGAAATCTTCGGACCTGAATCGGGCGGTAAGACAACAGTTACCCTCCACGCAATTGCCGAAGCGCAGAAAAGAGGCGGTATTGCCGCTTTCGTGGACGTTGAACACGCTCTTGACCCTGTTTATGCAAAGGCGCTGGGCGTTGATATTGACCAGCTTATCGTTTCTCAGCCTGACACAGGTGAAGAAGCTCTGGACATTATGGAAACCCTTGTCCGCTCAGGTGCAATCGATATTATCGTTCTCGACTCGGTAGCCGCTATGGTAACAAAGGCGGAAATCGACGGCGACATGGGCGACAGCTTCGTAGGCGTTCAGGCAAGACTTATGTCCTCCGCTATGAAGAAGCTTACAGCTGTTATCGCAAAATCCAACACAGTTGCAATCTTTATCAACCAGATACGTGAAAAAATCGGTATCATGTTCGGTAACCCCGAAACTACTCCCGGCGGACGTGCTCTCAAGTTCTATTCTTCTGTAAGAATTGAAGTAAGAAAGGGAGAAGCTATCAAGGAGGACGGCGAAACAATCGGCGCAAGAACAAAGTGCAAGGTTATCAAGAATAAGGTTGCACCGCCTTTCAAGACCTGTGAATTCGATATGATTTTCGGTCACGGTATTTCAAGAACGGGCGAGCTTGTTGACTACGCAACTGAGCTTGAAATTATCAAGAAGTCGGGCGCATGGTTCAGCTACAACGATATGCGTATCGGACAGGGAAGAGAAAACACCAAGAAGTTCCTTGAAGAAAACGAGGATATCCGTCTTG
>CAZGRB010000035.1:0-14597 GCA_964527695.1 uncultured Ruminiclostridium sp. | reverse complement strand
AGATTGAAAATTGCAAAGAGATACAAAGCGAACTTATTGAAAAGTACATTTAAATTCCAATTTATCAGCGAGATATAAAAATAGCCCGTGAAGAATTTTCTTCACGGGTTATGCTTCTTTATAAAAACTACGCCTTTTATCCATTTATTCTGTCGTCAATATACGCAGGAATTTCCTCGGGGGAAATTCCCAGCGAGAAAGCGAATTCCGTAAAAACAGAGCGTTCCGTTTCCTTTATGATGCGCTCGTCGCTTACCTTCATTTTTCTTCCCGATTTCTGGATTTCACGCTTAAGATTATGGACAGTGGTGAGCACTCTGCCGATTTCATCGGCATTGCCCGAGGCGAGAATCTCCTTGAAAAGCAGGCGGCGGTGGTTGTCGTTATCGGTTTTAACAGGCTCATTCTTTTCAAGGGAATCTATAATTTTCTGTACCTGCTCACGACTCAGGGCAAGTCTGATTTTCGGACGCACCTTTACCGTTTCAACGGGGATATAGACGGTAGACTGACTGTCGTAAACGGATTTGAGAACGTAATATTCTTCAGCTGTGCCGCTGAAATTCCTTTCCGTGATTTCCGTTATTTCGCATACACCCTCGGCAGGGTGGATTACTGCGTCGCCGATTCTGAACATAACTTAACCCCTTTCTTTTACCCTTATGTACCTATTTTAACATATTTTCAAAAAAATTGTTATAGGCACTTTAAACGAAAAGAAAGGGGTGTATTCTTGTTAATAATAGCCAAGGCGGCCTGCCTTAATGTGAATGCCATAAAGCAGTTTATGCTCCGCCGCACAGGCAAAGTGCGAAAAATCACCTGTTTATCGTGCAGCGAAACTGCCAGAGGCGGCTCGTCTTATTCGGACATTTTATGAAGCACCTTGTCTGTGCTCCAGAAGAAGTTTTCTTCGCCGATTTTCTGTTCAAGTCCGCAGCGCTGGAACATTTCCGCAACCGCAGGATTTACACAGGAAAAATAAATCTTCTTGTTCTGCGCCATAAGCTCGTCGCAAAGCTCGCTGAACGCATTTACGCCTGAAAGGTCTGCAATAGGCACGCCTCTTACAGAGAAAATCACATATTCCTCATCATCGGTAACAACCTCGGAAAGACGCTGACTCAGTTTATTGGCAGTACCGAAATAAAGAGGACCTGTAATGTATGCAACCTTTGTCTTTTTGAACTTTCTGATTGCTTCTTCGCTTACGTCCATATTTTCTGTATGCACATCGCTTATGTTTACAGTCATTTCCGAAACCTTCAGCACGAACATGATTACAGAGAAGAGAACGCCTATGATAATTGCGATTGTAAGGTCAAAGATTACAGTTGCAACCATTGTGATAAGGAACTGGAACATTGCGGTCTTGATTTTTCTGCCGAAAATGTCCTTGATTACTTCAAATTCATTCATTCTTACCGCTGTGACAATAAGTACACCTGCCAGAGCTGCCAGCGGAATCTTAGACATTACACCGCCAAGAAGGAACATGGAGAGAATAAGTACAACCGAGTGGATAATGCTTGTAAGACGTGTCTGACCGCCTGCCTTTATGGCAACGCTTGTACGTGCAATTGCCGCTGTGGCAGGAACGCCGCCGAAGAAAGGAATTACAATGTTGCCCAGACCCTGAGCCACAAGCTCAATATCGGAATCAAGGGGTTCATTCTTCATTCTGCCTGCCGAAGCACCGCAGAGCAGGCTTTCAATAAGACCGAGAGCCGCAATACTTACCGCAGGAACGATAAGATTATTTATCTGTGACCAGTCGATTGCTGTAAAATCAAGACGGTTTTCAAGGAAAAGGGTTTTGGGAATTTCACCTACGACCGCAACATCAAAATCGAAGATAAAGTTTGCGGCTGTTGCAAGAATAATAGCAACCAGAGAGGACGGAACAATACCGTTCAGCTTCTTCGGATAGATGAACATGAATACCATAACCGCCGCACCGATAAGGAAGGAGGTGAGGTTAAAGGTCTGGGGAAGGCGGAAATAACTTATAACTTTGTCAATTGTGGATTCGCCTTCGCATACAAGACCTGTAAGGTTATTTATCTGACCGAAAGCAATGATAACGGCAATACCTGAGGTAAAGCCTGTGATAACGGGAGTGGGGATAAAGGACACAATACCGCCCAGTTTGAAAATACCGCAGATAAGGAGAATCACACCTGAAATAAAGCAGGCAATGAATACGCCATTGAGCCCGTACTGTGCAACCAGAGAGATAAGAATTGCCGACATGGCACCTGTCGGGCCTGAAATCTGATAAGAGGCACCTGAGAAGATACCCATAATAAGACCTGCCATAAGGGCTGTTACAAGTCCGGATGCAGCGTCTGCGCCGCTTGATACACCGAATGCAAGAGCAAGAGGAAGGGCAACTGCCGCAACCGTGATACCTGCAAGGAGATCCTTGCCGAATTTTTTACCGTTGTAGCCTGAAAATTCTGTTTTCAGACGGCTTACATAGCGTTTTGCAATGTTCATTTCTGTATTTCCTTTCAATTATTCAACATACTACATTTTACCGCCGAAGGCATTTTTTGTCCACGTCAATAAAGCAAGAATTTTACAGAAAATTTCGGTTAAAAGTTATTGATTTTGTCAATGACAGACTTTCTTTGGCATTTTCCGCCGCTTGCAGCACATTTTCCCACGGTTATCCCACGCCGAACTGCAGAAAAATAAAAAAAGAAAGCAGGGTGATACTACGGAAAACAAAAAATACAGGCTTAAATCTGCGGCAACAGGCTTTACAAGCGGAATACTAAACGGACTTTTCGGCTCGGGCGGCGGCATTGCTGCCGTGCCGCTTCTTGAAAGGCTTGAGGTTGAGCCTAAAAAGAGCCATGCTACCTCGGTCATCATTATATTTTTCCTGAGCATTGCCGCCGCAATAGCCTATTACACAGGAGGCGGACTGGATTTCAAAACTGCCTTTTCATATATTCCCTCAGGACTTGCAGGAGCGGCAGTCGGAGCAATTGTTCTGAAAAAAATCGACAACAGCCTGCTTCGCAGGCTGTTCGGAGTAATAATGCTGATATCAGCGGTAAGGATGCTTACAAAATGAACATTTTAATCGGCTTTCTGACGGGACTTGCTGCTTCAATGGGACTTGGGGGCGGATTTATACTGATTATATGGCTTACACTTTTCGGGGGGCTGTCCCAGACCGAAGCACAGGGGGTAAACCTGCTGTTCTTTCTGCCTGTTGCCCTGTTTTCCGTAATAATTCATGCCAGGAACAAGCTTATTGAATGGAAAGCCGTACCCTTTGCGGTGCTTGCGGGAATCGCGGGTGCGGCACTGGGAAGTGTACTTTCCTTTACACTTACTGATAACACATTGCGCACTCTGTTCGCCCTGCTCATAATCCCTGTTTCCTTTCGTGAAATTTTCCACAAGAAAACAGTCTGAATTACCATACTTTTCCACAATTATACTATCAGTAAAATATTGACAAATCGGCTGTAATACGGTATAATAATATAGAATGTATGCTGGGTTATTTATGCAGAAAGGGGAGCGTCGTTTTGGCTGTAAACAGTAGCATAAGCAGTGATATTGTCACACGTCAGTTCGTGCTTAACGAGAATACACCGACGGTAATTTCCGACGCATATAAAAAAATCCGTACAAACATTCTTTCCGCTATGAGCGAATGCGGCCACAACTGCGTCGCAGTAACCAGCCAGTGTAAGAACGAAGGCAAATCCACCACCGCTTCAAATCTCGCAATTACCTTAAGTATGCTGGGTAAAAGGACGCTGCTTATTGACGCCGACCTGCGCCGTCCAAGTCTTCACGATATATTCAGGCTGAAAAACCGCCACGGGCTCAGCACCGCCCTTTCGGGCAGCAGCGATATATACAGCGCAATCTGCCCCGAGGTGCTACGTGATTTTCACGTTATGCCCTCAGGTCCCGTGCCCGATAACCCTGCCGACCTTTTAGGCTCGGCAAATATGGAACGGCTCATACGGATTCTCTATAAATTCTACGATTGTATTATTATTGATACACCCCCGCTGTGCGTTGCAAACGACGCACTCATGTTCGGAAGCTTCACCGCAGGTGTTGTTCTTGTCATAAGAGAAAACAAGACCACCCATCAGGATCTGAAGAACGCACTTCTTACAATTTCGCTTGCAAAATCCGACCTTATCGGCGCTGTAAAGACCCATTGCGCTTCTGTGCGTGACGAGGCGGCAGACTACCGCACTATTCTTTCCGCTCACGCCGATAACGACGAAGAATAGAAACGGACAAAAGGAAAATGATAATCTATATTATTCTTCCGCTGCTGCTTGTTCCGGGATTTTTTATAAAAAACAAGAGCCTCTGCTGTTTATGGTGCGGCTTTGTGCTTTTCGTTATGTCCGCCCTTTATTTTAACTCAACCACAGCAAATGTATACAATGCGCTTGAAGTGATGTCCATACAGGAGCTGTCATTTACAGGGCTTCCCTTTTCATTTCTCTACATAGCGAAGTTTTTTTCAATGATTGTTCCCGATTACCGTGTCTTTACGGTTATATTTTCCCTGATAAGCACTGCGGGACTTATGCTTTACATAAAAAAATACTGCTATTACCCTGCCGCTTCGGCAGTTGCGGCGGTTGCAACAGGACTCTGGTTCATGGGTCTTTCCGACCCTGCAGGCTTTCTGGGACTTGTTATTTCGACATTCGCGCTGCGATACGCCTTTGAAAAAAGATTTGTACGCTTCGGTGCAATTCTTCTGCTGGCGTCCTGCTTCCTGCCTGAAGTGATTTTTATAATTCCGCTTTATGTTTTCTTTATTATACAGCCTACTGTGTGGCATTTACCTGTTGCGGCAGGTGCAGCATTCCTTCTTCTTGTTACAGACGTTACAGGAAGCCTTGACTTTCTCGGAGATAAAACAAATACCGTTACCGACTTTGTTTTACCGCTGATTATAACAGTTATCTGCGTATGCTGCTGCTTTGCAATGAAGATAATAGCACGCAGAGGCAGCTATAATCTTAACATAATCATTGTTCTCATTGTTGCCTCCGTGCTTTCGGTAGGCGCACTCAATGACAGCAGACTTATGACCTATGCGCTTATCTGCTTTTTTCCTGCGGCGCTTACGCTTGTCCCTGAAATCATCTCAGTGGCAAAGGCGCTTATCTCCCTTGTGTTCAGGGAAAAGAAGAAGCCCGTGCTTATCTGCTCGGGAATTGTCCTGCTTATAATTACAGCTCTTATCTACGGATATATACTTAACAGCGGCGTTTTCGCAATACCCGCCTACGAAACATGGCTCGGCACGGAGGTGACAGTATGAAACTGCTTGACAGAATTGTCACATCCAATCTCCACGCCGCAAGCTTTATGCAGCTGCGTGTTGAAGCCTTTTTCGGAACAAGCGCAGCGGAAAATCTTGCATTTCCTGCCGCTGCTTCCCTTGCCTGCGGCTTCATATGTGCCGAAAAGGGCGCTGAGCATTATATGTCGGTTGCCGCTTTTTGCGTTATGATTCTGGCATGGATTCTCGGCGGACTTCTAAGCGGATTCCTGCGCAGATGGTACTATATCCCCTATGCCGCAGTTTTTAATCTGCTTCCCTATCTTTTCATAAGAGAAGCGGAAAAGGGCGGCTCACAATCAGATGAAATACTCGCCTTCGGAACACGTCTCCTGTCAGAAACTGCGGTTTCTCCCCTTCTGACACTGGGAATTGACAGCTTTACCGCCTCCGCAGTCATTGCAGGCATAAGTGCTTTATGTGTTTTAATCGGCTTCTATATCAGAAAAAATGCCCGTTCATCAAGAGCGTACTGCAAAATCAGAATCAATATGCTCAGCGGCGGAAAAGAATAAGAAATTTTCAGGGCGGTTTTATTGCCCTTATCAAAGAAATGGAAAATCCTGAAAAAGAAAGGAAGTTTTCTATGAAACTAAGAAGATTGATTGCATTGCTTACAGCGGCATTTATGCTGGTATCACAGCTTACGGCCATACCTGTCTATGCCGAAAGCGGCACTACACTCGGTGAAAGCGGTTCAGACTCCGGCAGCGGAAGCACCGATACAGGCGACAGCTCAGGCTCTGATTCCGGCAATGCAGAAGATGAAGATACTTTTGTTTCCCGACACGCTCTCAATGCCTTTGACCGCCTTTTCGAGGATGAGGACACAAGCGGATTCAGCGCATTCATCGCAGATTACGTATTCTACAACAATGTTACAAGCGGAGTATCCCTTACCCGTGAAGCGGTATATAATCCTGATGACGGAAGCTTCCCTGTATGTCTTTCATACGACAATATTATTACCCTCAGACAGTATCACAATATAGGTATCAGCATTGTTGTAAAGGTTTATGTAACCGATCCTTCCTCAAAGCTGACCTACTGTGTGACCATATCCTCTGCACAGGCGGCACTGCTTACCGACGCACAGCTCCTTGCCATCAGAAACAAGGAATCGGGTCTCAATTATTCTCTCAGCATCGGACTAGACAGCAACAAGGTAATCTACAAAGGCTATGACACCACATACAACAATGTAGGCTACGTTTTCAGCTATAACTTCAATTATTCCGTACACAACAGCCTCCTTGCACAGGCAGGCCTTTTAAACAGCTTCGGAAATGCAGAAGGTACCCTTGCGCTGTTCGCCTATGGTACGGACCAGCTTATCAGGTCTGATGTTCATCCTTCAAATAATCTTCTTTTTGATATCAGCGACGAGAACCGCCGTGGTGTCTATATTACAGTTCTTGATGAAGATGTAAAAACATTCAAGAAGTCCGAAGCAATTGAATATATAGAGGAGCTTTTAAACAAGTACATAGGTCTTGAAAACGGAGAAATCGAAGGGCTTGACTCCGATTTCAAATATACCAAGGAGTTTATCGCTAATGCTGTCACACAGCTGAGCGAAGGGCTCAACACCTATACAACAGAAACCGAACTCAAACAGCTTGTTTCCGACTACTATCCGGAAAACAAACCCGACCTCTTAAAGGCTATGGTTGCGGATATTGATATTTCTCAGCAGATTCGTGATGAGCTTGACGAAATACTCGGCGAAGAGGTTGGAGAGGACGACGAAAAGGAACTTGAAGATTACGTATACGAGCAGGTAATCGCAGAAATTGTCAAGCTTCTTATTCAGTATCAGACACCTATTGATTCAGACATCTTCAAAACCATCCAGTTTCTTCTCTTAGGAAAAATCCCCGATTATGTAGAGGATCTGCGTGATGATATCATAACCTCCATCACCAACGGAAAGAGTATCTCGGAATTCGTTGAATCCCTCAGGGGTGCCGACGGCAAGGACGGAACTGACGGTCAGGACGGTAAGGACGGTGCCGACGGCAAAGACGGTGCTGACGGCAAGGATGGCGAAGACGGTGAGGATTTTGAAGAATGGGTAGTAAGAAAATACGGCTCACTTGACAACTTTATCTCCACTATAAGTTTTGAAGGCTGGGCTAAGCTCAACTACGGCTCTGTGGATAATTTCGTAAAGGCTATGACCGGTGACACAGGTCTTTCCGCTTATGAACTTGCGGTTGAAAACGGATACAGAGGCACTCTCGGAATGTGGCTTGAATCCTTACAGGGCGATGATGGACTTTCTGCATATGAGCTTGCTGTCCAGAACGGATATAACGGCACAGTCCTCCAGTGGCTTGAATCATTGAAAGGTGCTGACGGCAAGGACGGCGCAGACGGTAAAGATGGTCAGGACGGCAAGGACGGCAAGGACGGCACAGATGCACAGGTAGTATATGTTGCTGCAGGAACCTATAGCTCAGACGGCGACGACGTTGTTCTTATCACACCTTCAAATACACCTACCGCAGGAAACGTAAACCCCTCCACAGGTATTGCCGCAGGAGTGATTGTTCCTGCAGCTGCAATCGGCTCTGTTCTTCTTGTAAAGAAGGGCAAGCGCAAGAGAGGCAGAAGAAGATAAAATTACAGAGGAAGCGATAAAAATAGAACTTAATATTGTTCTTGTGGAACCAAGAATTCCCCAGAATACGGGTAACATTGCACGCACCTGTGCATTAACGGGGGCAAGACTCCATATAGTAAAACCAATGGGATTTGAAATCGACGACAGGCAGCTTAAAAGAGCAGGTCTTGATTACTGGCACCTTCTGGATATTACCTACTACGAAAATCTTGACGATTTCTTTGAAAAGAACAGGAACGGAAGCTTCTTCTTCTACACAACAAAAGCTCCCAACACCTATTGCGAAGCAGTTTATCCCGACCGTTCATATCTGCTTTTCGGCAGAGAGGATAAGGGACTTCCTGAAGAACTTCTTCATAAAAACAAAGAAAACTGCGTCCGTATTCCTATGCTGGATAATGAAGCGGCAAGAAGCCTGAATCTGTCCAACAGCGTTGCAATAGGCGCATATGAGGTATTAAGGCAATGGGGTTTCCAAAAGCTTAAAAACAAGGGTCAGTTAACCCAATATAACTGGAATTGAGAAAGGAATTATGACAAAAATGGCAAAGTACAAGATTATAAGCGACAGCGGATGTGATATATCAAAAGAAAATGAACTCCGCTACAATATCGACCTTATGCCCTTTGAAATTACATTAGGCGAAAACTCTTTCTGGGAACGTCAGGGAGCATACGGCGAAGAATTCTTGCATCTTATCAATGATTCTCCCGAAATGCCCAAGACAGCTCAGATTACAGAATTCCGCTTTGCTGAAAAGTTTGAGGAATGTGTAAAGGAAGGCTTTGACGAAGTGCTTGTCGTGCTTATCAACGGCACAGGAAGCCAGACCTATTCCAACGCTGTTCAGGCAGAAAAGAATCTACGTGAGGACGGAAAGCTGGGCAATACAAAGTTCTACATTATCGACAGCCACACTTATTCTTTAGGCTACGGCTATCCTCTTATTGAAGCGGCAAAGAAGCTTGAATCAGGACAGAGCATGGAAATAGTAGTGAATTACCTTGAAGACTGGTTTGCAAGCTGTGAGCTCTATATTACAGGCTTCAATCTCCGCCATATGAAAAAGTCGGGCAGAATCAAGGCTGCTGCCGCATTCTTAGGCGAGCTTATGAACTTAAAGCCTCTTATTGCCCTGAACGACGGCGAAAGCGTTGTATTAAAGAAAAGCCGTGGAGAAAAGGCAGCAATCACAGAAGCTGTAAATTATATTGCTTCAAGAGCAATTCCCAAGACCCCCTTTGTCCTTGTGCGCTCACTCAGAACTGCCGAAGAAGAAGAATTCATCAAGCAGTACCAGAAGAAAACAGGCTCCGAGCTTGCCATGAGCGAATGGGTAGGCTGTGCGGTAGGCGCAAACATCGGCACAGAATTCCTCGGTGTATTTGTAAAGGGACAGCGCAGACGCTGAGGCGAGCCGCCTCGGGCAGTTACGCCTTTTATAATGCTGATTTAACTTAATAAAAAATAACGGCGGAGTTGCAGATAGTGCGATTCCACCGTTTTAATTTTATATGTTGTTTTTCTTTTATAATTTTGTTGTTTTCGGGTCTTGTGCAGATAATTGTGGGGCGGCAGAGCCGCCCCACAATTCGCATTTTCCGCCTGCGGCGGAAAATGCGGCCGCGCCGCCGCTGGCGGCGCGGCTTTAAGCGTGCGGCTGCGCCGCGCGCACCAAAAAAAGGCGGCTACGCCGCCTTTTTTAACCTCCGTTGGCTTTTCTCCAGTCGGAATTTGAAACAAATTCCTCAATGAAAAGCTCATTTTCCTTCTGCTCCAGGGCTTTGTATTCCTCAATCTGGTGCTCTTCCAGCTTTTCCAGCTTGGAAACCTCACGTGTGGCGTCAACCACTACCTGAAGCTGTGCTTCGATTTCACGTTCCTTCATAAGAATCTGATGCCGCTTCATGTGAAGCTCCTGCTGCTTTGCGGAAATATAACGCTTATGCACCGAAATATCAAGAGGAGTAGTCCCCTTTTCATACATCTGAACAAGCTCACTGTTCAGCCTCGCAAGCTCCGCAAGAATATCCTCCAGCTCCGCTTCAAGGCGGTTAAGTTCACCTCTCAGCTCTGAAAGCTTACCCTTTTCTGTTTCAAGAACCTGATCCTGATACCGTTTAAGGCTTTCAAGAGTAAAAACAAATTTTTTCAATCTTTACACCACATTCTGTTATTTTCGTCTCTGATATTTTTTTCCTTGCAAGTACTTCCCGTCAGCATATATGTTAGTCCAATCGGTAAAATCAGAGTATGAGCTGAACTCTGCAATAAATTCATCGGAATCGGATATAAAAAATACCGAAATATCGCTGGGAGCATAATAATCAGCATTGTTAATCAACTCATAAAGTAATTCATCGTCAAGTTTATCAAGAAAAGCAAGAAAAATTTTTTCACTCTTTTCAAAATCAACGGTGTCATCTGTGCAAAATCGCACATGAAGCGTCGGAGTTGGTTTATAAAAAGAAATATCCTTTATTTCAGAAAACTCACTTTTCAATTCTGCTGTTGTTTTTATCCAGAGTCTGTGTGAAACACAATAATATATTCCGATAACAGCAACTAAAATCAAAAGAACACTTACAAAAATTAAAACAGGCTTTTTCAATGCTTTAAAACCGCCCTGTAAAACAATGGCTCTCGCCTTACAAAAAACCATAACCAAAACCGCAAGCACCGCTATCGGGATTAAAAATATAAGTATTGCTCCTGCCTGCATATTTCACTCCACCTCTTTTTTCCGTCACGACACCGCTTCCTTTAAAAGCTGTATCGTTTCTTCCAGTGAAAAGCTTTCGTGAGTCCCCTGACAAAGGAATGCGTTGATTTTGTCAATTTTGGAAATTGCCTCGTCAAGCTTCGGGTTTGTACCTGCCTTGTATGCACCAATGGAAATAAGGTCTATGTTTGCATTGTATAGCGAAAGCAGGTTTCTCAGCTGTCCTGCGGCGTCCTTGTGGGCCTTGTCGCAGATAATGGACATAAGACGCGATACGCTGGGCAAAATGTCAATTGCGGGATAATGGTTCTGCGCCGCAATCTTTCGTGACAGAATAATATGACCGTCAATAATACCTCGTACCGTATCCGCAATAGGCTCGTTTGTGTCATCGCCCTCTACGAGAACGGCATAAATACCTGTTATACTGCCCTGCTCGAAGCAGCCTGCACGTTCAAGAAGTTTAGGCATTGCCGAATAGATAGAGGGAGTATAGCCACGGGCTATAGGCGGCTCGCCTACGGAGAGACCGACCTCACGCTTTGCCATAGCATAACGTGTCAGGTTATCCATCATTATAAGAACATCCTTGCCCTGGCTCATGAAATATTCCGCAATAGCCGTTGCGGTCATAGGGCACTTTTCACGCATCATGGCAGGTTGGTCAGAGGTAGCAACAACGACAACCGAACGTGCCATGCCCTCAGGGCCTAAGTCATTTTCGATAAACTCACGGACTTCTCTGCCTCGCTCGCCTACAAGGGCGATAACGTTGATGTCCGCTTTTACTTTTCGGGCAATCATACCCATAAGCGTACTCTTACCAACGCCTGAACCTGCAAAAATACCGATTCTCTGCCCCTTGCCAAGGGTGAGAAGTCCGTCTATGGCCTTGACGCCAAGCTCAATAGGTTCAGCAATTTTCGGTCTTGTAAGTGGGTTTACAGGCTCACCGCTGATAGAAACGCTGTCCGTGTATTCGATAGGACCACCGCCATCAATAGGATTACCGATAGCGTCGATAATTCGGCCGATAAGGGCTTCTCCTGTCTTTACACGGAGCTTGTCGCCTGTGTTGTCAACAATACTGCCGGGGCCGATACCCTCAATATCCGTATAGGGCATCAGCAGTACCTTTTCCGACTGGAATCCTACAACCTCGGCGTTGATATAGTTCTGCATATCCTTTGAGTATATGCGGCATACATCACCGATACTGCATTCAGGGCCGCTGGATTCGATTGTCATACCGACAATCTTCTCGATTTTACCCATGTATCGGTAAGTATCCATAGAGGACAGCTCTTTTCTGAAGCCTTTTAAGTCCATCAGTCTTCACTCTCCTCTTTAGGGGCAGTCTTTCTGCGTCTTGTAACCTTTTTCTTTACCTCAGCCATTATATCAATGGGCGGAGCTTCCTCCTGCTCGGCTGTGTCTTCCGCTTCCTTTTCAGAATCAGGTTCTTCCGCAACAGGAATTTCTGCTTCAACAGGCGTTTCGACAGGTGTTTCGGCGGCCTGCTTTTCCGCCTGTTCACGGCGCTCCTTTAAAATTTCTGTGGGCGCCTTGTCACGGTATCTTCCTTTTCCTAACTGCTCTATCATTTTAAGCTGGGTCATAACACCGGCATCGGTAATTTCTGTGCCGTTGTCAATTATGAGAGTACCTGAGGGAGCGTCCTGGAGTATTTCAAATTCAATATTGCTTCCGCCCTTGAATACTTCCTCAAGGATTCCTTCATCAACCTCGGAAACATCTGAAATATCCAGTCCCGATAGTGTAATTTTAACATTCTTGCTGCCTCTGAAGCGTTTTCCTGCCTCTTTCAGCATTTTCATAATAACAGCCTTATCTTTCTGCTTAAGGCTGTCAAGGGTGATTTTCTGAGCAATATCAAATATCACATCAAACAAAGCGTGCTCATAGTCAAGATAAATCTGGGACTTGTGAGCAACAACATCCTCACTGAGCTGTTTCAGTTCAAGGAGAGTGTCCTTGCATTTCTTGAGGGCATTTACATAACCCTCATCATAACCCTTTTTATAGCCATCGTCATAACCCTGCTTCATGCCCTCTGAGGCTGCTTCTTTTTTAAGCACTTCACATTCGGCTTTCGCTTCGTCCATGGTACGGTGAGCAATTTCACGGGTTTTTTCGTAAACCTCCGCCGCCTTTTCCTTGGCACGGAGAATGTATTCTTCCGATTCCTTTTCGTATTTCTGACGAAGCTGCTCATATTCCTCAAGGAGCTTTTCGCGCTCAATTTTAGCGTCCTCCTCACGGATATATTCCACATCGTCTTCTTCAGGCTCGATTTCAATAGGCTTTGGCGGAGCTTTTACAACAGGGGTATACTCAACCGCCTCTTCCTCGGGAGCAGGCTCAGGCGCACCGACAGGCTTATTTCCATATACGGTTTTCATATTTGAATTGTATGAGCTGTCACCCTTAACGGGTATATAACCATAGCCCTTAATTATTCCTGCCATAATGCCTCCTGTAATTTAGTATAATACGGGCAAATCTTCCTCGTTGATTTCTCTTATTTCCGTATACCATCTGACAACTTTTATGTCGAGTGTCCAGAAATCAGGCTCAAAATCTATTTCATGATATAAAAAATACCACTTACCGTTTACTTCAAAATTTGCTGTGACTCCGTCCTGCTTTTTGTAGCAGGCTGTTGACTGAAATTGTTCATCAACCTTTATTTCGGGATACTTGCTGAAAATATCCTCAGACCAGAGAGCTAAAAGCTCTTCGGGTGTGTCGGCCTCTGTATACTGCTCATAGGATATTGCTTTCTTATACTCATCTGAAAGCATTTCATAGTCAACCCGTGTATTCATAAACTCCGCAGGCACAGGTCGGTAATCCGCCAAAGCACAGGCTTTGTCGACACAATCTATAATGCAGACTTTAAGAAAAGCGTATACATGAGCGCCGAAAGCTATTATCGCCAGAAGCAGAACAGCCCCTGTAACAAGCGCTGTTATTATCTTTTTTCTTTTCGCCATTATTTCCTCTCGCTTTAAAAGAAAAACGCTCTCATATTGCCGTGAAAGCGTTTTTCGTCTGTTTATGCAATAATTTCGTCGCTGCCGCCCTTGGAAATTGTAAGCTTGCCTTCGTCTTCAAGGCGACGGATAATGGATACAATTCTCTGCTGAGCTTCTTCAACGTCACGCATACGTACATTGTGGAGATACTCAACGTCTGTACGTGTAGATTCCTTACTACGTGTGGACATATTTGCGTAGATAACCTCGGCAACCTCTGCGGTAGAGCCCTTGATAGCAACCGCAAGGTCTTTCGGCTCGACTTCGGATATGAAAGCCTGAATGGACATGGAGTCCAGATGAACAATATCCTCGAATACAAACATTCTCTGACGGATTTCTTCCGCAAGCTTGGGGTCACGGAGATTCAGCTCGTCGAAAATGAACTTTTCGGTAGAACGTTCAACCTTGTTGAGTACGTCAGCAATGTAGTTGATACCGCCGACTTCCATGCTTTCGGTTGTAACAAGGTTTGCAAACTTCTTTTCAAGGGTAGCTTCAATGCTTTTGATAACGTCAGGAGACGCCGCTTCCATTTTAGCGATTCTTTCAACTACCTCGATTCTGATTTCCTTGGGTAATTCCGAAAGAATAGCAGAAGCCTGCTCACTTCTTGCATAGGACAGAATAAGAGCAATTGTCTGAGGATGCTCATTCTGAACGATAGCAAGTAAGTTCTTATAGTCTGCTCGTCTAACAAAAGCAAAAGCCTTTGTTTTGAGCTGCTTTGTGATTTTTTCAAATAAAGCCGCAGCTGCCTGCTGACCGAATGCCTTTTCAAGGATTTCACGGGCATATTCAACACCGCCCTCGGAAATTACCTTCTGTGTAAGGCATATTTC
>CAZGRB010000034.1:0-14884 GCA_964527695.1 uncultured Ruminiclostridium sp. | reverse complement strand
GATAACCTTTTCGGTACTTCCGAAGCTATTCCTTTCAGCACATATGTAAAGGATATCAACCTCCGTTTACAGACTTCCTTAAGAATCAACGGTCGTTACACCTATAAAATCACAAACCCCCTTCTTTTCTATACAAACGTATGCGGTAACGTTGAATCCGCATACCGCAAGAGCCAGCTTGACGCACAGCTCAAGACTGAGTTCGTAAGCGCTCTTGCACCCTGTATCGCACAGGTTTCCCAGCTTGGTATTCTCCCCAGTGATGTTCCGCTTCACCAGAAGGAAATTACCAAGAACATGAACGCAGAGCTTGATGACCAGTGGGCAAACCTCAGAGGTATCGAGGTTGTTTCCATTGCCTTCAATCCTATTACAATTCCGCCCAAAGACAACGAAATTATCCAGAAGGCTCAGCAGACTGCATTCCTCAGCAATCCTACAATGGCTGCAGGCAGACTTGTTGAAGCACAGGCTAATGCCATGGAATCCGCTGCAAGTAACGAAAACGGCGCAATGATGGGCTTCATGGGCATGGGTATGGCTCAGCAGGCAGGCGGTATGAATGCACAGAGTCTGTTCCAGATGGGCGCACAGCAGCAGGCTGCTGCTCCTGCACCTCAGGCAGCTCCTCAGGCTGCTCCTGCCAACGGCTGGAAGTGCGAATGCGGAACTGACAATACAGGTAAATTCTGCGTTGAATGTGGCAAGGCGAAGCCTGCTCCCGTTGCAGCTGACGGCTGGACCTGTGCCTGCGGCAAGGAGAATGCAGGTAAGTTCTGCACAGACTGCGGAAAGCCCAAGCCTGCTGACAACCCCGTCGGCTGGACTTGCGACTGCGGCGCTGTAAACGGCGGCAAGTTCTGTACAGAATGCGGCAAGGCAAAGCCGGCAGGAACACCTCTCTACCGCTGCGATAAGTGCGGTTGGGAGCCTGAAGACCCTGCAAATCCTCCTAAGTTCTGCCCTGAATGTGCAGATCCCTTTAACGAGCAGGATATTAAGTAATAATTACTGAAACCAAAGCCGTAACAAGTGATTTTAGCTTGTTACGGCTGTTTTGTTTTGTGCCTGTTGCACAAATTGATAAAAGATGCCAATATTTATATTGACAAAATGCTCAAAATCCTGTATAATAAATAAAAGTATCTGATTTGGCTGATGCCGTAAACATGGAGGTTCTTATGCTTAAAATAGAAGAATTCTGCGATATGGAAAAATTTGAAAATATTATGGATAACTGGGCACGCAGTACAGGCCTTGCCACTGTTGCGGTAGGCGGCGACGGCAATTACATCAGTAAGTGCTATAATTTCACCGATTTCTGCATCAAGCTCACAAGAGGCAACGATGAAGGCAGACGCCGCTGTGAAGAGTGCGACCGTAATGGGGTAGGCGTTTATAACTGTCACGCAGGTCTTGTAGATTTTGCTATTCCGATTACTCTTGATGACGGGACGGTTCTCGGCAGTGTTATCGGCGGACAGGTTCTTCCCGAAAATCCCGATGAGGAAAAGTTCCGTGAAACTGCACGTGAGCTGGGAATAAATGAAGATACATATATCGCTGCACTCAGAAAGGTAAGCGTAAAGACTCACGATGAAATCAATGCTTCTGCTGAGCTTCTGGGTGATGTTATAAATATGTTTGTGCGTTCTTCCTATGCTTCAAAGAACAGTCAGACCCTTCTGACAGGTCTTCAGGAAGGTATCAAGCAGGCGGCTGGATTTATTGAATCCGCAAACGACAGCACCAAGCAGATTGAATCTATCAGTAAGCGTCAGACAATCCTTTCGCTCAACGCTTCTATCGAAGCTGCCCGTTCAGGTGAGGCAGGCAAGGGCTTTGCAGTTGTTGCCGATGAGGTAAAGAAGCTTGCCGACAGCCTTACGGTTGTAAGCAAGAGTATCTCCAAGGATTTACGTGAGCTTACATCCACAGTTAATAATCTTAACAATGAAAAGAAATTATGATTTGTGATTGTGGAAAATTAAATGTATTCAGGACAGCCTGCGGTTTGTTTCGCAGGCTGTTTTTATACCTGACTTTGTCACGGATAAGAATGTGAAATGAGGATACTTTATGATTAAATGCAGATTTACAGATATGAAAAAAGCGTGTATAATATCAGCTTTTTTATTTTGGGGAATACTATTGTTTCTGGAGCTGGGTGGAAATCGAATGCTTGCAACTGTATTTCCGAGGGAACTCCTGGCTGAATATACTGATCCTGTATTTTACGGAGTTTTTTTAATAGTCTCCCTGATTGTGTTCAGAAAGCCTTTTCTGAGTGCAATAGAGGATTTAAAGAAAAACTGGCAGAAGCATATACTGTGGACAGAAATATTCACCTTGGTAGCATTTGTGCTTATGGTGGCGTCATCCGTAATTCTTGAGGTTTTTGGTGTGGAGAAAAGCATCAACGAAACGGCGTGGGATGTTGCAATAGCTGAATGCGGTATTCTGCAGATTCTGGTCGTATGTGTATTGGGTCCTGTTGTGGAAGAAGTGTTTTACAGAGGTATCCTGTTTGAAGCACTAAGAGGCAAGAAAAACCGATTGGTAAGAAATATAGCTGCTGTTATTATATCATCTGTAATTTTTGCGTTTTCGCACGTATCGCTTACCCATTTCACAGTTGCTGACTTGCTTGCAAATATACCTGTTCTGATGGCTGGATTGGCTTATTCAACATTGTATTGGAAAACCGAGAATATTCTTTGCACAATTCTTGTCCACATGGTTATAAATATTATCGGTGTATTATAAATATCAGGAATCTACCTGAAAATCCGCAGAAGAAACCTTAACTTCTGCGGATTTTTTGTCGTTCTTACAGGCGTATTTTTTCATCCTTGTCCGCATATTATGTATAAAATTACATAAACGGAAGTGATGAAATGAAAAGGGAAGAAATCCTTGAAGAAATCGGGATTCTCCGTGACAGGCTGGAAAAACTGGATATGCTTTTCAATATGGCGGAAACTCCCGAAGAAACCGAGTCGCTTATCTATGAGGAAAAGGCGGTAATGCTCAGGTATTCGTATGTCCTGAGAGAGGCTAAAAAGCTGGGAATAACGGCGGAAAGGACGGATAAGGAATGGCAGAAATTATAGTTATCGGCATAGCGGGTCTTATAATGTGCGAAATATATTCAAGGACAAAGCGGCCTAAGCTTTACGCTCTGCTGAACACGGCGGCAGGTGCAGGGAGTCTGCTCCTGTGGCAGTTTCTTTCAGGCGGCACTGTATGTATCAATAATTTCAACAGCGCAGTATCGGGAATACTTGGAATCCCCGGGGTAATTCTGTGCGCTTTACTTGGAACAGGAGGGTGAAATGGAGGTTCTGACAGGAAAGATTGTAAACAGGGCAGAGGAGAAGATTGAAGAACCCGCAAGAGAGGTAGAGCTTTTTACAAATCCTGTTGCGGTGCATCGTATAAGGCTCAGCTTCGGTGCTGTGCCGGTCATTCAGATAGCTATAACAGCAATCTGCGGCGGAGTGCTGTGGTATCTTAAAAACGGCAGCGAAACAGCGGCAATGGCGGAAGAAATTATAAGGCGGTTGACAGGTGGTTAAAACGAAGGCGGAAATGCGGTTTTCCTTTCCTGCCGTACTTGCGTTGATACTCTGCACCGATACAAAGGGAACAGCGCTCATGTGCCTGCTTGCCTGCGCCTTGCACGAAATCGGGCATATTGCTGTGATGTATGCCATGGGGTGTCCCCCTGAAAGGGTTACACTTTATGGCGGCGGTATGAAGCTTACAGGAGGCGGAAAAAGTATACCTGTGATAATAAGCGGCTGTGCGGTGAATTTCCTGCTGTTCGCCGCTTTTTATTTTTGGGGCAGAAATTATGATTTCCGTCTTTTCGGAGTGATAAATCTGCTGACAGGACTTTTTAACCTTATGCCCGTTCAGCCATTTGACGGGTATAATCTGCTGGAAAAGCTGATAATAAAGCTTTTTCCGCCTGAAAGGGCAATCTCTGTAATGAAAGCTGCGGAGATTTTTGCCTGTGTTGTAATTTCGCCCGTTATAATCCTGTTTTTTCTGCACGGAAACGTGAATTTTTCCTCGGTTGTTTTTTTATTTTATCTTTTTGTGGTTGATATTATCGAAAATTTGTAGTATAATATATTTATATGTGCTTATGAAAGGAAACCAAAGGAATGTATAAAGAAAAGCTTGATAAAATACTTTTAAAGGTGCAGAAGCCCTCCCGTTACATCGGCGGCGAGCTGAACTCCGTTCAGAAGAATCCCGAAGATGTAAAGATGAGATTCGCTTTCTGCTTCCCTGATACATATGATATAGGAATGTCCCACCTGGGTATGAAGATACTCTATTCTCTCATAAACGAAGTGCCCGAATACTGGTGCGAGCGTGTATTCATGCCTCTTCCTGATATGGAAGAACAGATGAGAAAGAATTACATTCTTCTTTACGGACTTGAAAGCTTAGAGCCGATTAAGAACAGCGATTTTATCGGTTTTACTCTCCAGTACGAGCTGAGCTTTACAAATGTCCTCTCAATGCTTGACCTTGCAGGTCTTCCCGTATTCTCAAAGGACAGACACGACCTTACTCCTATTGTCTGCGCAGGCGGCCCCTGCGTCTGCAATGCCGAGCCTATTGCGGATTTCGTAGACCTGTGCATTTTAGGCGAGGGCGAAGAGGTAAATCTCGAGCTTATGAGACTTCTCGAAAAGTGCAAGGCTGAGGGTTGCACCAAACATGAATTTTTAGTACGTGCGGCGCAGATTGAGGGCATTTATGTCCCCTCTCTCTATGACATAAGCTACAATGATGACGGTACGATAGCGGCAATTACGCCTCTTGAAAATGCACCTGCAACTGTAAAGAAGCGCATCATCAAAGATTTTGACAAGGTTTATTACCCCGAAAATTTTGTAGTGCCTTTTTCCGCGATTGTCCATGACCGTGCGGTTGTTGAGGTGCTCCGTGGCTGTATCAGAGGCTGTCGCTTCTGTCAGGCGGGCTATTTATACCGCCCTTTCAGGGAAAAGAGTATTGATACAATTGAAAAGGAGACTATCTCCCTTTGTGAGACAACAGGCTATGACGAGGTATCTCTTTCCTCTCTCAGTACCAGTGACCACAGCGGAATTGAGGAAATTCTCAGCCGTCTTACCGAATATACCGACAAGGAAAGCATAAATCTTGCCCTGCCGTCAATGCGAATTGACCGTTTCAGTGATGAGCTTCTGCAGAAAATCAAGAGCGTAAGAAAAAGCGGTCTTACCTTTGCGCCCGAAGCAGGCACACAGCGTCTCAGAGATGTTATCAACAAGAATCTTACCGAAGAAAATATCCTTGAGGGCTGCCGTATAGCCTTTGAAGGCGGCTATACATCTGTAAAGCTGTATTTTATGCTTGGTCTGCCTACCGAAACCATGGAGGATATGGACGGAATCAAGGATTTATGCGATAAGATTATCGACCTGTGGTATACTATCCCCAATCGTCCCAAGGGCAGGGGAGTGCAGATTTCCGTTTCGCTTTCAACCTTTATCCCGAAGCCTTTCACTCCCTTTGAATTTGAGCCTCAGCCTACCGAAGACGAAATTGACAAGAAGCAGAAATATCTCCTTGATATAATCAACTCCAAGAAGGTGAATATCAGCTGGTCAAAATATCCTGTCACAATCCTTGAAGCTGTTCTTGCACGCGGCGACAGAAAGCTCTGCAACGCTATCTATACAGCATGGAAAAAAGGCTGCAAGCTTGACGGCTGGAGCGAATACTACCGCTACGATTTATGGAAGGAAGCCTTTAAGGAATGCGGCATTGATATGGCATTCTACGCAAACCGCAAGCGTGAATATGATGAAATCATGCCCTGGAGCCATATGGATATTCTCGTTTCCCGTGATTTCTTTATCCGTGAAAACAAAAAGGCTCACGAGGAAACAGCAACACCCAACTGCCGTGAAAAGTGTTCGGGCTGCGGCGTCAATAAGTGTATAGGAGGTAAGTGCTTTGAATAATGTAAGAATATTCTTCTCAAAAACAGGACGAGCTATCTATATCTCCCACCTTGACTTATACCGTGTGTTCCAGCGCGCGGTAAAGCGCTGCAAGCTTCCCGTGTGGGAAACTCAGGGCTTCAATCCTCATATCTATATCACCTTTGCACTGCCCCTTGCCCTGGGCACTGAGGGTATCTGCGAAAGCCTCGATACAAAGCTTACCGAGGATATTTCCTTTGAGGAGATATGCGAGCGTCTTAATTCCGCACTGCCCCGTGATATAAGGGTATTGTCGGCCGCTGAGCCTGTATACAAGAACACGGACATTGAGAAATCCGAGTATGAAATCCGTGTTTCTACCGACTGGGACAAGCTTTCAGAGTTTTTCGCACAGGAAAAGATAATTACCGAAAAGAAAACCAAGAAAGGTATTTCCGAAATAGATTTAAAGCCGATGATTGAAATTGCGGAAATGAAAGAGGGCTTTATCCGCATGAGACTGCCCTCGGGAACTCAGACGAATATCAATGCAAATCTGGTTTTTGAGGCCTTTGAGAAGCAGTATGGTATCGAAATTGATACATTGAATATCAAAAGAACGGCAGTATACTGTCAGAATGGCGAAATTTTCAGATAAAATCCCAATTTATTTCAAAAAACTATTGCATTTTATTTTTAAAAGTGTTATAATATAAAAGCATTTGTAACCGCTTCAGACGAAGTGAGAGTTAATGCAGAGCTATTGCTCATACATTAAATAGGTGTTCCGCTGTACGTAAAACGGGAAGTCCGTTTTCACCACGGAGAATGAGTGTGCCGTGGCGCATTGGTGACGTAGAATGAATGCCGAGAAATCAGGAGGACTAAAAATGGACGCACTCAAGATTATTGCTCAGGACAGCATGAAGGCAGACGCACCTAAGTTCAACGTAGGTGACGTAGTAAAGGTACACGTTAAGATTACTGAAGGCGACAAGTCTCGTATCCAGGTTTTCGAAGGTACAGTTATCGCTAAGAAGCACGGCGGTATCAACGAAACATTCACAGTAAGACGTGTAGCACACGGCTGCGGTATTGAGAGAGTATTCCCTCTCCACTCTCCCTCTGTTGACAAAGTTGAAATTGTCAGAGAAGGTGTTGTTCGCAGAGCTAAGCTCTACTACCTCAGAGACAGAGTTGGTAAGGCTGCTAAGGTTAAGGCTAAGTACAACTAATGCCTTTATACCACTGAAAATAAGACGATTGGTAATAACGGACTTATGTCCGTTATTACTCAATTTGGCTTATTTTTTCTTCATTTTTGGCACATTTTTCTATCGAAAGGAAGCTTATGGAAGAGAAAGACCTTGAAGAATATAAGGAATCCGCTTCCGCAGATGTTACGGAGGCTTCCGAGGATAATACTGATAAAATCCCTGCAAAAAAACGTGCAGCAGCTGAGCTTCTTGACTGGTTTGATACAGTTGTGACCTCTATTGTTGCAATTATTGTTATTTTTGCACTCGTTACAAGACTTTCTACAGTAGACGGCGGTTCCATGAAACCTACGCTCTATGATCAGGAACGCCTTATGATAACGGATTTCTGTTATGAACCTGCATATAATGACATCGTTGTACTATGGACGGATAATCTGTTCAACGAGCTGACAGGTGAAATGGGCGAAGCAATTGTAAAGCGTGTTGTGGGTCTTCCCGGTGATACAATCAGGGTTGATACTGAAGAGGGCGCAGTTTACCGCAACGGCGAAAGACTTGAAACAGAAGAAATTGACGGAATTATCTACGAGGACGGACATATGATTCAGGATTATACCACCGAGCCGTACAGCATGGAGGTTACCGTCCCCGACGGACACATATTCGTTATGGGAGATAACCGTAACAACTCGGTTGACAGCCGTGACGGACGTGTAGGACTCGTGGATATGAACTATATTATAGGAAAAGCATACCTGAGGGTTGCACCGCTTGAGCGGTTCGGAGGACTTTATTGATGGCATACGAAGGAGATATTCAGTGGTTTCCCGGTCATATGACCAAGACTCGGAGAATGATTGAAGAAAACCTGAAGCTGGTTGACGCTGTTGTTGAAATAGTGGACAGCCGTATTCCCGAATCCAGCCGTAATCCGCTTTTAACCGAGCTTTGCGGAAATAAGCCCCGCATTATCATGCTCAATAAGTGCGATTATTCCGACGACGAAGTGACTAAGCTCTGGCGCGAGCATTACGAGAAGCAGGGTTATACCGTTCTCGTCTGCGACTGCCGCAGCGGAAAGGGCATCAACCGTTTTCTCCCCGTGCTTAAAGCAAAGCTTGCCGACCTGCTTGAACGCAGAAGGGCAAAGGGCATGATAGGCAAGGCACTGAGAATTATGGTTGTAGGCATTCCAAATGTAGGAAAATCCTCATTCATCAACCGCATGGCAAATTCAAAGAAGGTAAAGGTTGAGGACAGACCCGGCGTCACACGAGGCAAGCAGTGGGTTTCCATTGATAAGGAAGTTGAACTGCTGGATATGCCCGGCATACTCTGGCCGAAATTTGATGATAAGCAGGTGGCTGTAAAGCTTGCATTCACAGGTGCAATCAAGGACGACGTAATGGATATTGAGTCCCTTGCGGAGGAGCTTGGCACATACCTTAAGGAAAACTACCCCGAAAGACTTAAAGAGCGTTATAAGCTGGACAATCTTGACGGTTACATTACCGAGCTTATCGCAAGAAAGCGCGGCATGATGATTTCAGGCGGCGAGCCTGATACAGAACGTGCGGCGATTACGCTTCTTGATGAATACAGAGGTGGAAAAATTGGAAAAATCACTCTCGAAAGACCTGCTGAATGAGCGTTTCGCTTTTGACAGCAAAATCCGTTCGGAACACGGTATTTTCTGCGGAATAGATGAAGCAGGCAGAGGTCCTCTCGCAGGAGACGTCTATGCCGCTGCTGTTATTCTCGGAGAAGGCGCGTTCATCGACGGTCTCAACGACAGCAAGAAGCTTTCCGAAAAGAAGCGTGAACAGCTTTTTGACGAAATAATCGAAAAGGCTGACGCTTACTGCATTGCAACAGCTTCCGCCGCAGAGATTGACGAATATAACATTTTAGGCGCAACATTCCTTGCTATGAAGCGTGCCTGTGAGGGACTTGAGATAAAGCCTTCATACGCGCTTATCGACGGTAACAGAACACCTGACCTTACAATTCCTTGTGAGGCGGTTGTAAAGGGCGACAGCGTTTCCGCAAGTATTGCCGCCGCTTCGATTTTAGCAAAGGTTGCCCGTGACAGGTATATGAAGGAGCTGGACGAGAAATATCCTCAGTATCAGTTCTGCAAGCACAAGGGCTATGGTACAAAGCTGCATTACGAAATGCTGGCGCAGTATGGCATGTGCCCTGAACACAGGAAATCATTCTTCAAAAAACATAAAATATGAATGAAAAGCATACAAGAGGTAAATTCGGCGAGGATTACACGGCGGATTACCTTATAAATAAAGGGCTTGAAATTATAGCCAGAAATTTCCGCAGAAAAGGCGGAGAGCTGGATATAGTTGCCCTTGATGGAAAAATGCTTGTGGTGGTTGAGGTAAAGTCACGGAAGTTCGGCAGTCTTACAGACGGACTTGACGCTATGACTTATCAGAAGCGCCGCAACATTATCCGTATAGCACAGCGGTTTATTGACGAAACCGATGTGGAATTTGATGAAATGCGGTTTGATGTGGCTGAGCTTACGCTTACCACTGAAAAGATACCCCGAGTGCTGGATTTCAGCTACTACGAGGACGCATTCACGGCAGATTTTTAGAAAAACACAGCTTAAAGCTGTTCAGAACAAATTTTCCTCAAAGGAAAGGAATGGTCACATTATGAATTACAGAAGTACCAGAAACAACAACGTCAGCGTAACAAGCGCAAAGGCAATTGCACAGGGTCTCTCAGACGAAGGCGGACTTTTCGTTCCCGAAAATCTCCCCAGGCTTACAAAGGAAGACATCCTCGCACTCTGCGACAAGTCCTATCCCGAGCGCGCATTTGATGTTTTCAAGCTGTTTCTTACAGATTTCACCGACGATGAAATCAGACACTGCGTAAACAGTGCTTATGGCAAGAATTTCGATACCGAAAATGTATCCGAAATTTCTCATCTTTTAACAGGTACATATATTCTTGAACTCTGGCACGGTCCTACCTGCGCATTCAAGGATATGGCTCTTCAGATTTTACCTTATCTTCTTACAACTTCCGCAAAGAAGACAATCGACGGCAAGGAAATTGCAATCCTCGTTGCTACATCGGGCGATACAGGCAAGGCTGCGCTTGAAGGTTTCAAGGATGTTGACGGTACAAGCATCACTGTTTTCTATCCCGAAGACGGTGTAAGCGATATGCAGAAGCGTCAGATGACAACACAGGAAGGCAGCAATGTCAACGTATGTGCTGTAAAGGGCAACTTTGACGACTGTCAGAACGGCGTAAAGGCTATCTTCACAGATGCAGCGTTAAAGGCTGAGCTTGAGAAGATGAACGTTGTATTCTCCAGCGCAAACTCCATCAACTGGGGCAGACTTGCTCCTCAGATTGTCTACTACATTTCCGCTTATGCAAGTCTTATCAAGAATGGCGAAATCGAGTATGGCGAAAAGGTAAATATCGTTGTTCCCACAGGTAACTTCGGTAACATTCTCGCCGCTTACTACGCAAAGCTTATGGGTATTCCCGTAAATAAGCTTATCTGCGCTTCAAATGCCAATAATGTTCTTACAGACTTTATCAATACAGGCGTTTACGACAGAAACAGACAGTTCTATACAACTGTTTCTCCCTCTATGGATATTCTCATTTCCAGCAACCTTGAACGTCTTTTATATCACCTTGCAGACTGCAATGACGCTACAATCTCCGACTGGTTCGGCAAGCTTTCCAAGGAAGGCAAGTACAGCGTAACACCTGAAGTTCTCGCTAAGATCAAGGCTGACTTCTGGGCAGGCTGCTGCGATGACACACAGACAAAGGGTGCAATCAAGGAAGTATTCGATTCCTATTCCTACCTTATGGATACACACACAGCTGTTGCTTATAAGGTATATCAGGATTACAAGGTTGAAACAGGCGATGAAACCAAGACAATCATTGCTTCCACAGCCAACCCCTACAAGTTCGGTGCTGCGGTTTATGACGCTCTCGGCGGAGAAACGGCAGGTATCGACGAATTCACAATCGTTGAAAATCTCGAAAAGCATACAGGTACGGTTATCCCCGAGCCTCTTGCAGCTACAAAGGGCAAGGAGATACGCTTCACAGGCTCTGTTGAAAAACAGGAAATGCCTGCTGTTGCGCTTGAATTTCTTAAAAACAGATGAGTGTATTTGCAATCGGTGACCTTCACCTCTCTTTAGGCTGTGATAAGCCTATGGATATATTCAAGGGCTGGGACAACTATGTTGATCGTCTTACGGAAAATTGGAACAGGGTAGTATCTGACAATGATACGGTTGTTATCCCCGGGGATATCTCGTGGGCAATGACCCTTGACGGCATAAAACAGGATTTTGAGTATATCAACAATACTCTCAAAGGTGATAAAATCATTCTGAAGGGCAATCACGATTACTGGTGGAATACCGCTTCAAAAATGAATGCTTTTCTCAGCGAAAACGGCTTTGACCGTATCAGAATCCTGAATAACAATGCCTATCTTGTTGAAGGGATAAGCGTTGTGGGTACCCGTGGCTGGATAAACGACGACGGCAGCGAGTGTGACGCAAAGGTGCTGAACCGTGAAGCGGGACGTTTCAGAATGTCTGTGATTGAGGGAATGAAGCTGGGCGGAGAGCTGGTTGCTTTCATACATTATCCGCCGATTTACAACGGCGAAAAGAATGAATATATATTATCGGTTATCAGGGAATACGGCATAAAGAAATGCTACTACGGGCATATTCACGGCCCCGGACACAGATACGCATTTCAGGGCGATTACGACGAAACGGAATATAAAATGATTTCAGCCGATTATCTCGGATTTATGCCTATTATGATAAATTGATAAAAATTTTTCAAAACTACTGGTAATTATTTAAATTTTATGTTATAATTTTTACGACCTAAAAAACGGAGGACAAGAAAATGGAAATTATTTCTAACAACAAGACAGGTGCAAACACTGTCGAAGCTGAAATCAAGGTAAATGCCGCTGATTTTGAAGCAGCTCTTCAGGCAACATACTTAAAGCAGAGAAAGAACATTTCTCTCCCCGGTTTCAGAAAAGGTAAGGCTACAAGAAAGATGATTGAAGCTCAGTACGGCGAAAACGTATTCTTTGAGGAAGCTGTAAACAGCATCTATCAGAAGACCGTTGCTGATGCTATTGACGAAATGAAGCTTGAAGTTGTAGACGTTCCCGAAACAGAAGTAACAGCTGTTTCAAAGGAAGAAGGCGTAAGCTTCAAGGTAACATTCACAGTTAAGCCCGAGGTAACAATCGACGGTTACAAGGGATTAAAGGTAGAAAAGACAGTCAAGACTATTACTGACGCTGATGTTGACGCTGAGGTTGAACGTGTAAGAAACCAGAATGCAAGAATCATCGACGTTACAGACAGAGCTGTTGAAAACGGCGATACAGTAGTATTTGACTTTGAAGGCTTCTGCGACGGCGAAGCATTTGAAGGCGGCAAGGCAGAAAAGTTCAGCCTTGAAATCGGCAGCGGCAGATTCATCCCCGGCTTTGAAGACCAGATCGTCGGCAAGAACATTGACGAAGAATTTGACGTAAACGTTACATTCCCCGAAGACTACAATGCTGAAAACCTTGCAGGCAAGCCTGCAGTATTCAAGTGCAAGATTCACGAAATCAAGGGCAAGGAACTTGCTGAACTTGATGACGAATTTGCAAAGGACGTAAGCGAATTTGATACAATCGCTGAATACAAGGCTGACATCAAGGCTAAGCTCGAAGAAACAGTTAAGAAGCAGGCTGATTCCGCTCTTGACAACACAATTTCCGAAAAGCTTGCTGAAATCCTCGTTGCTGAAGTTCCCGAAGCTATGTTTGAACACAGAATCGCTGATATGCTCCGCGAATGGGAATACAGAAACAGATACGCAGGTATCTCCTTAGCTGACTACCTCAAGTATACAGGTCTTACAATCGACCAGTTCAAGGAGAACTTCAGAGCGCCTGCTGAAATTCAGGTTAAGCTCAGACTTGCTCTCGAAAAGATTGCAGAGCTTGAAAAGATTGAAATTGATGATGCAGCTCTCGAAGAACAGTACAAGAACCTTGCAGACGAACACAAGATGGACGTTGAAAAGGTTAAGGGCATTATCCCTGCTGAAAGCTTAAAGGCAGACCTCGCAGCTGAAAAGGCTTTTGAACTCGTTAAGACAAACGCAGATATCACAGAGGTTGAAGCTAAGGCTGAATAATTTTCCGAATACAATGTTCAGAGCTTCTGAAAGGGAAGCTCTGAATATTTCTATATAGGAAAAAGATGAAATATGGGATATAATGTCGAAACATCAGAAAGGAAGGCATAATTATGGACTTTATGAGCTTAGTACCAACCGTTATTGAACAGACAGGCAGAGGCGAACGCGCCTATGATATCTATTCAAGACTTTTAAACGACAGAATCGTTATGCTTAACGACGAAGTAAACCATGTAACAGCAGGACTTGTTGTGGCACAGCTTCTTTTCCTTGAAGGCCAGGATCCCGAAAAGGATATCTGCCTCTATATCAACAGCCCCGGCGGCTCTATCTCCGACGGAATGGCAATCTACGACACAATGAATTACATCAAGTGTGATGTTTCCACAATCTGCATGGGTATGGCTGCTTCCATGGGCTCATTCCTCCTTGCTGCAGGTGCAAAGGGCAAGCGTCTCGCTCTTCCCAACAGTGAAATCATGATTCACCAGCCCTTAGGCGGTACAGGCAGAGCACAGGCTTCCGATATTGAAATCCACGCTAACCACATTATCCGTATCAAGAACAAGATGAACACCCTGCTTTCCGAAATGACAGGTCAGCCCCTTGAAACTATCGAAAAGGACACTGACAGAGATAATTTCATGACACCTCAGCAGGCCCTTGAATACGGTCTTATCGACAAGATTATCGAAAAAAGATAAGGAGAGGCAAAAATGTTAAGATGCAATTTCTGCGGAAAGCCTGACGATAAGGTTGCCCGTATGCTATATTCCAGCAACGCTGCTATCTGCAACGAGTGCGTGCTTGCATCCTACCGTATGCTGCTTGAAGAGGGCGAGGTTGAAATCGAACCCCGTAACCGCCGTCAGGCAAAGCTTGAGGCTGAGCAGCGTGAGGAATTCACAAAAGACGGTGAGGCTGTTGTAAAGCCTGCCGATATAAAGGCAATTCTTGACCAGTATATCATCGGTCAGGAAGATGCCAAGAAGACCCTCTGCGTATCCGTTTACAACCACTACAAGCGTATCCTTGCCAACGATGACAAGAAGACTCCCATTGAACTCCAGAAGAGTAATGTTCTGCTTCTCGGTCCTACGGGTGTAGGTAAGACAATGCTTGCACAGACTCTTGCAAAGGTGCTTCACGTGCCTTTTGCAATTGCCGATGCCACAACCCTTACACAGGCAGGTTACGTAGGCGAAGACGTAGAAAATGTACTTCTCCGTCTGATTCAGGCAGCTGATTATGATATTGAAGCCGCTGAACACGGTATTATCTATATCGACGAAATTGATAAGATTTCCCGCCGCTCCGAAAACACATCAATAACCCGTGACGTAAGCGGTGAGGGCGTACAGCAGGCACTTCTGAAAATCGTTGAAGGTACGGTTGCCAATGTTCCTCCTCAGGGCGGCAGAAAGCACCCCAATCAGGAATTTATCCAGATTA
>CAZGRB010000033.1:0-15490 GCA_964527695.1 uncultured Ruminiclostridium sp. | reverse complement strand
GTTCAAGATGAAGGACTGGGCGTTCAACCGTCAGAGATACTGGGGCGAGCCGATTCCGATTGTTCATTGCCCCGACTGCGGAATTGTTCCCGTACCCTATGAGGAATTACCCTTAAGACTCCCCCCTGTTGAGAATTTCCAGCCCGGTACAGACGGCGAAAGCCCTCTCGCAAAGATAGATTTCTACGTAAACTGCAAGTGCCCCAAGTGTGGACACGACGCAAAGCGTGAAACTGATACAATGCCCCAGTGGGCAGGCTCGTCATGGTACTTCTTACGCTACTGCGACCCGAACAATGACGGCACTTTAGCTTCAAAGGAAGCACTTGACTACTGGATGCCCGTTGACTGGTACAACGGCGGTATGGAGCACGTTACACGACACCTTATCTACTCCCGTTTCTGGCATAAGTTCCTTTATGATATCGGTGCAGTTACCACCTCCGAGCCTTACGCAAAGAGAACTGCGCAGGGTCTTATCTTAGGACCTGACGGCGTAAAGATGAGTAAGTCCAGAGGCAACGTTGTTGACCCTAACGATGTAGTTGACGAATACGGCGCAGACGTTCTCAGAGTTTATGTTCTCTTCATGGGTGACTATGAGCAGGCAGCTCCCTGGAGCGAAAGCAGCTTAAAGGGCTGTAAGAGATTCCTTGACAGAATCTGGAATATGCAGGATATCTTAGTTGACGGCGACAGCTTCAGCAAGGAATTATCCGCACCTCTCCACAGAACAATCAAGAAGGTTTCCGAGGATATCGAGGCTCTCAAGTTCAATACAGCTATTGCTTCCATGATGGCATTTGTAAACAACGTGTACGAAAAGGGCAGCATAAATAAGGCTGAACTCAAGGCTCTCATCACAATCCTTAACCCCTTTGCTCCTCATATGACCGAGGAAATGTACAATAACGTATTCGGCGGTATCCTTTCCGAGCAGGCGTGGGCAGAATTTGACGAGGCTCTCTGCATCGAGGAAACTGTTGAGGTCGTTGTCCAGATCAACGGCAAGGTAAGAGCAAAGATGAATATCCCTGCTGATATGGGGCAGGAGGATATGATCAAGGCAGCGCTTGAAAACGACACAATCAAGCCTATGGTTGACGGCAAGACTATTGTAAAGTCTATCGCAGTTCCGGGGAAGCTTATCAATATCGTAGTAAAATAAAAAGCAAGGCGGTCGCTGACAGCGACCGCTTTGCTTTTATTTCAGGTAAAAATCATTATAGCCTGCATTTTCAGCTGCAGCCTGCATTGCCTTGATTTCTTCGGCCGAGAAATCCGATTTTTCTATCATAGGCATCAGTTCCATACCCATACATTTTACCTCGCACTGGGACATTATATCCTCAAGAAGCGCTGCTGCATCGGCAGGATATCCTTCCGCAGCGGTAAATGCCTGACGGTTGATTCTGATTATAATTGCGTTATTCATGAGCTTTGTCTTATTTTTCAGCACCTCGGCAGTGCCGCTCATTGCATTGATAATTATATCTTCGGCGTTCACGCATACAACGGTATCGTCAAAAATAACGTTTTCCAGCATTTTATAGCGGTCTGCGGCAAAATATCCTGACGCTATATATTCCCTGTCGTATTCCTGAAAAGGCGGAAACACAATGTCCGTCTGAATTATTTTTTCAAACCCTGCCGCTTTAAGCTCGTCGGTTATGGCTTTATTATAAGAAACCGTTGCTTCGCTTGAAGGGTCTGACCATCTAAGCGGTTCGCCCGTCGAGAAATAATCAAGCCACGAAACATCGGGTTCGTCAACAATCTTATAACACATTTCACCGTTTATCTGGCCGCCTCTGTTGTCTGAAAGAACCGAAATTTCCGCAACGGGAATAAGCCCGTTCTGATTGAGGATATTGCAGATTTCGGCAGCTGTCATCATTCCTAGTACTGCCTCGCTGTCCTTTGCGGGAGAAACATCTGTTTTGTACAGCAGGCTGCCGGTGCTGTTCTTGAGTGTGACGATTGCCCCTGTGTAACCTTCCGCTGCCGATTTTGAAGCAAAGGCAGAAAGGGATACAGAGTTCGAGAGCGCCGAAACAGGCACAGAAACCGCATAAACATCAGGCTTCTCCGCAGGAACGGGCGTGATCGTTTCCGCAGCGGAAGAAGTCGCTTCAGTTGCCGTATCTTCGGACGCTTCCTCTGTCTGAGCCGTGTCCACAGGCGGAGTCCATGCAGGGGAGTTGTCGCTCTGCCCTGCACTCTTCTCGAAAAATTCAAGCAGCGGCTTTCCGAGACAGTAGCCGAGGAAAGCAATTGCAAGTATTATTATAATAAGCAGCACTGTGCCCAGAATTTTCTGAGCTCTTGTTTTTTTCTTGGGATAGAGGTTGATTTTGCTTCTCTTTATCTTTCTCCCGTAATTCTTTCTTTTTTTCAAGAAATCAGCCTCCTTTTTTATTTTATAATGAATCCATATATCTGTAAAATTCTTCGCAGCCCATATCGTGTACCCATCTACCGTGCATAGGCGTATTTTCATAATTTTTCTTATAGTCTACGAAAATATGTATATGTTCAGGTCTGAGCACATCATATTCATCAAAAGGCTTGATAGCCTCGTAATATTTCCTGCAGATTTCTTTATACCCTGCGGAGCGGTAAAACTCAGCCGCCTGTTTTCTTGTTTTAAGGATACATATATCCGCATCAAGACGGTACGGCTTAAGATAATCAAAATTCTTTTTCAGTTCATCCCACATTTTTATTTTTATATCCCGAAGCAGGTAATTGCAGCGATAACGCAGGAGATAGGACTGACAAAGAAAAGGGTAGATAATGCCGTTTTCCTTTATTTCAGGAGAATTATACCTGTTCATAAATTCACTGATTATTTCTCCGATTCCGTTTTCAAAAACGGAATTATCAAGGTTGTTTTTTCCTTTGAAAATATCGCAGAGTCTGTTAAAATCCTCGTCGGAATAAGGCGTTAAAGAAAAGCCGTAGACATAATGATTCCCTGAATCTTCTTCATCATAAAATGTCGGCATAAGCTTTACGCCGTACTTTTCGCTTACGTATTTATCAAATTCGGGAAGCCATGAAACAGGCGGTGCTTCTTTCAGATAATCCTGATATTTCTTGAAATCATAGTAGCTTATCATAGTCTTGCCTCACACCGCAGATGTGGTATATCCCGTAAACGCATAAAGTGCAAGGGAAAGTATGCCCACATACACAAGCATTATGGGAAAGCCTCTGAATGCGGCAGGTACAAGAGGGGAATTGAGCCTGTCAGCGGCGATATATAAAAGGTATGCCGCAAGTAAGAAGCCTATTCCTGTACCGAAGCCGTAGCCGATATAGGTGAAAATATCAGCGCCCTGCACGGAGCAGAGGAAAAGCGCACCGATAACTGAGCAGTTGAACACGGAAAGGTGAACATATTTTCTGATATTTCTGAAAAGCTTCGGGAAAAATCTCCAGATAAGCACCAGTGTGACAATATAAAGCACGCTTACTACCGCAACATATAGAATCGGCATAAAAATACTGTAATATTCGTTGTCGGCAAAAAGCCGGTCAAAATTCCAGATTATAGCGGAAGAAATTGTGGTAGTGTAGGTTATGGCCGCAAAGAAGCCAAGGAGATGCTCCCTTTTTCTTGAAGCGTACAGCAGTACGTTGATACCGAGAGCACGTTCAAAAATGGAATTCTGCACGAAAATCGCAATAAGGGAGGTCATAAGAATATTCATAAACGCTGTCATTCTTCTGTTTCCTCCTTGCTTTCCTCATTTCCTTCAGAACCGTCGGTTTCATCACCGCCGTCCTCGTCGTTTTCATCAACCGACCAGTTACTGTCGTTTCCGTCAGCATTCTCGTCAGGCACAAGCTCTGCGCCCCCTGCGACAATCGCCGCAAATTCCTCTACAAGACTTCGGTTGTCGCTGAAATCCATGTCCAGAATATCCTCGGGGGTATCCTCCTTGTGCTTTTTCTTTGAAGGCTTGTAAATTCTGATTTTATCAGGCTCAGAACTCTTTCTGCCTGTAAGAAATTCGCCCATATCCTCTGCATATTCCGCAAGCTCGTCGTCTTCGTCGCTCATAGCACGGAGCTGCTTTGCTTTATGACGGTTATATACCCCTCGGGTAAGACCTGCCATAATGCCCACAAAGAGGAAGCCGCCGAAGGTAGTTTCAAGTGCGGGAATTGTAAAGGGCATTTCCAGATATGCCCCGCCGATAGTACTTTTTGCAAGTATTTCACGGACTGCACCCGTAAATATACAGGCAATGTCAAAGCCTGCGATAAAGCACAGCACATCGGGAACCATATCTCTAAGGGGTTCAACATAAAAACGGGTTTCGGATTTTGAAAGTATAAGTGAATTTGTGACAAGTATGGGCAGATATACACCTGCTGAAGCTATTACATCACCGCCCATAAGCAGTGTGGCAAGCAGTACGGCAGGAATATATATTGCCGAAGCCACAAGAGAGTAAATGATAACTCTCAGGGTATATGCGATTTTTCTGGGAATTACACGGCAGAGCAGAATTGTCAGAAAGGACACCAGAGTAAACACAATGCACACCGCAAGGCTTTTCTGAAGCGTGGTTGCACAGGCGATTACAGGCGCAATGAGAAGTCCGCTCATAAAAACGATATTCTGTTTGAAAAAGCCGTCTTTAAGGCTTATTTTTTTATTCTCCATTGAAATTAACCTTTCGTGCCCTGCTTGTTATTCTTCTGCTGGGATTTATTTGCAGGCTGCTTTATGGGGTGAGAGGTGTTTTTCTTAGCAGCAGCGGTTTTCGTTACCTTATCCGTAGATTTTTTCTGCATTTTACGCATTGCAGCCATATAATCCTGACCCTTTACCTCTCGGACAGCCTTGTCTTTTTTGATTTTAATTCTCAGGTTGTCCACATATCTTGTCAGAGCATTGGTGCTGCGGCGTTTTACTTTTGTTACTTTCCCGTCAATGGGAGGCATATTATAGTTCGTAAGCGGTACAATAATTTCCATAGTATCGGAAAGATTCTGCTTGCCCTTGCCCTGTGCGGCATTGTCACGGAGCTTCTCAAATCTGCCCATATTACGGAACATATAGGCTGAAGCACGCTTTATTCCTGATATTGCCGCCGCGCAAACTGCGTCAAGGTGAAGTGAAACGGCATTTGCGATAAGCAGGATGAAGATGAACGAGCCTTCAACCTTGCCGAAATGACGGAAGAGGCATCCGATAATACCTATAAGAAGTCCGTAAACAATACGTGCAGGAACGGTTTTCGGTAAAGTCTGAGGGTCGCTGGCAAGGAATACAAAGCCGAACAGCAGATAACCGCCCACCAGCTCCAGCATAATAGTGTCGCCGATACTTGTGTAAACAGGGAAAAGCGCTGTAAGAGCAAAATACGAGCCAAGACCGAAAATTGTTACAAGCGACGACATTGACCGTCTTGCAAGCAGGCATATTCCGCATACTGCAAGAATAAGGAAATGCGTTGTGCCTAAAGGGCCTACGTAGTTGCCGATAAGCATATCCTCAAGGGAAACGGCAGGAGCCGTACCGATTTTCATAAGATAGCTTTCCACGCCCTGCACAAGACTGGAGGCAGGTGCGCCGAAAATTGCAGGCTGAACGCCTCTTTCGGGATAGAAGAGCATTTCGTTGGGAAAGCATATGATTAAAAAGGCAATTGCGGCGCAGGTAGGGTTGAATATGTAGTTATCCTTGCCGCCGAAAATATGCTTGATTCCCATGGACAGGAGTGCACCGAAAATAACTATTCCATAGCTTACGGAGGCAGGCATCATAAGTCCTGTGCAAAGACCTGCCGCAAGGGTTGAAAGATCCTTTGGGTTATATGTTTTCCCTGTCATACGGCAGAAAATCATATCTGAAAGGATACAGGTGATAACCGACGCAAGGCATATGATTAACGCCCTTGTGCCACTCTGCCACCAGCTTACGCCAAGAAGGGCAACAAGACAGATAAGTTGATCCGCATATATGGATTTCAGCTTTCGCTGTTTCTTTTCGGGGGCGGTAACATAGCTTTTCACATCGCCGTCGAATTTATCGAGTAAATTGCTTGTTTTGTCTGACATATATTTTTCCTTCTATATAAATTTTCCGAAAGGACGGTAACTGTAATGAAATACGACTCAATAAGCCGTGATACTGTAAAGATAACGCTTTCCGAAGCGGATATGCGGGAATACTCCCTTTGTACCGAAGCAATTGAACTGCGGACTGCGGAAGCAAGACGCAGTCTGTCAAAAATGCTCAGAAAGATGAAGCTTTTCCCTGGATACAAGCCTGACCGCCTTTTTCTTGAGGCATTTCCTGCCTCAGACGGGGGCTGTGTGCTGTATGTGTCGGGATTATACGAAGAGAATCAAGCGGAAAGCACCTGCGAATCCGCCATAATGTGCTGCCTTGAAAGTCTTGACGACCTTGCTCAGCTCTGTTACACCATTGAAAGAGCAGAATTGCAGGAAAAAACCTGCGTTTACCACGGTCACGGCGGCTATATTCTCGTTTCTCTGTCCGAAAAGGACGAATATTTTGCCCTGAGGCATATTTTTTCCGAATTCGGCAGAGTCAGCACGGATATTTCTGAAATAAGCACCGTTTCCGAATATGCTGTGCCTGTGTGCCTGAATAATGCCTGCAGGATTTTTGCGGAGCTGTACTGAATTTATCTCATTGAATCTGCAGCAGCTTTCATATTCTCCGCCTTGAACAGGAATGTACCTGCAACAAGCACATTTGCACCTGCTTCCTTTACAAGCTTTGCGGTCTCTGTGTTGATACCGCCGTCAACCTGAATGTCAATATCCTTGCCGAGGCGGTCTGCCTCTGCTCTGATAAGACTGATTTTGTCGGTCATTTCAGGAATAAAGCCCTGTCCGCCGTAACCCGGCTCAACGGTCATAACCAGAATCATATCTGCCTTTTCTATATACGGAAATACCGCTTCGGCAGGGGTGTTCGGCTTAACCGCTACCCCTGCCTTTACGCCGAGAGCATGAATTTCGTCAATGATTTCATCGGGGCTGCAGTCGCTTTCAACGTGGAATGTGATAATATCCGAGCCTGCGTCTGCAAAAAGCTTTATCTGACGCCCGGGGTGCATTACCATAAGGTGAGTGTCCATTTTTGCGGTTGTATAAGGGAGAATGGATTTCTGAATACTGCTTCCGTAGGTGATATTTTCGACAAATTCGCCGTCCATAACGTCATAATGCACGTATTCGACGCCGTTTTCTGCAATTTTCGCCGCTTCTTTTCCAAGCTCTGCAAGATTTGAATTAAGCACTGAGGCTGAAATTTTAATTGAAGGCATATCTTTATCGGGTGACCCCGTTCCTTTCTTTGCGTTAATACCGCATAATAATACATTTTAATGATACCGCAAAAAAACCGCTCCGTCAAGTGTTTCGGAGCGGTTTTTGGCTTGTCGGCCGAAAAATGGTTAAATTTAAACAGTATTCGGCTTTTTAATTTAAAAATATTCTATTTTGTTTCTTATATCATTCCCGTTATTCAACCGATTTCAGCGCCTCAATCATATCCACGTCCTTCAGCTTTCTGTGCATTACCAGTGTAACCAGCAACGAGAAAGCAAGTGTGAATATTGCAGCAAGAATATAACTGCCTGCATAGATATTCCGTCCGAACATTACAAGGTCAACCTCAGCAGTAGTAATAATGAACTGCGCTAAGAATATTCCCATAAACAGCCCGACTGCCGTTCCCATAAGGGTCAGCAGGATATTTTCACGGAAAATATAGGTGTCAACCTCCTTGTCGTAGAAGCCCAGAACCTTCAGGGTTGCGATTTCCCTTATACGCTCGGTGATGTTGATGTTGGTCAGGTTATACATTACCACGTAGGCAAGGGCTCCTGCCGAAACGATAACCACCACAATTACCAGAGTAAGGGCACCAAGCATATTGGTGTAGTTCTCCTTCACAGCAGAGCTGAAAGAAACGGTAAGCGTTCCCTCGGTCTTTAAAATCTTTTCTGCAAGGGAGCTCTCCTCGTCCTCTGTCAGATTATGCGAGAAATAAAGAGAGTTGTATTCGGGAGTTTCACCGAACAGCTGAACATAGGTGTTTTCAGTCATATACAAATAGTGCCCGGGGTAGTTTTCAAAGAATGCCGTAAGGGTCACGTCTATCTTTTCGGTATCTGATTTACTGATTGTAAGGGTGTCGCCTCCTGTAACACCGCCCAGCAGCAGTGACATCTTCTCATCTATATACACCGTTCCGTCGGTAAGCTCGTAACGCTCCCCTGTCTGACGGCTTCTGAGAACAAAGAATTCTGCAAACTTTTCAGGGTCGGAAGGCACCGCAATATATGCGTCAACATCCGTTCCGTTTGCACTTACGGACATCTGTTTCTGATAAACGTTGACGCTTTCGCCGTAATCAGAAATAATTTCCGCCGCCTGCTCATCTGCTTCGGGATACTTTTCCCCGTCATAAATCACCATGCCGTCATAGAACTGGATTTCGCCGTACTGGAGACGGATAATGTCGTTGATGCTGTCATAAAGCGCAAAGCCTGTAAGCAGAAGCGCCGTGCAGCCTGCAATGCCTATGGTTGACATAAGCATCTTGCGCTTGTAACGGAACAGGTTTCTTGCGGTTACCTTGCTGCTGAAATTGAAACGCTTCCATAAAGGCGTGATTTTCTCTATGAAAATTCGCTTGCCGATTCGGGGTGCTTTGGGGCGCATAAGCTGTGCCGCCTGCTCGGAAAGTACCGATTTGCAGGAGAAAAATACAGTAAGAAGCATTGCCGCAAGACATACCGCAATTGATATAACCGCATTGGGTACGTCAATAGGTGTGCAGAGTTCAGGAATATTATACATAATTCGGTATGCAATAATAATAACACTGGGAAACAGCTGCATTCCCGCAAGTACGCCCACCAGTGCGCCCGAAAGGGTTGCCGCAGCGGCATAGAACATATATTTGAAGATAATCTCCCTGTTTGTATAACCCATAGCTTTGAGAGTTCCTATCTGGGTGCGCTGCTCCTCTACCATTCGTCCCATGGTTGTAAGGCAGACAAGTGCCGCTACAAGTATAAAGAACACAGGGAAAACCGAAGCAATGTTGTTGATTCGGTTTGCGTTTTCGCCGTATTCGGAGTAGCCCGGGTTGTCGTTACGGTCGAAAACATACCATTCGGGCTGTTCAAGGTCGGCAAGGTCAGCTTCCGCTTCGGCAAGCTCCGCCTTTGCGTCCGCTATCTTATCTTCAGCCTCCGCCTTTCCGTCCGCAAGCTCCTTTTCGCCGTCTGCAAGCTCGATAAGTCCGTCCTCGTATTCCTTTTTGCCGTCTTCAAGCTCCTTTATGCCCTCTTCTAAATCAATTACCGCCTGCCTGAGCTCGGCTTCTCCGTCTGCCAGAGCCTGTTCGGCATCGGCAAATTCCTTCTCGGCATCAACCTTCGCCTGTTCAAGCTCTTCCTTGCTGTCCTCTAAGGTCTGCTTGCCCTCTTCCAGCTGTCGTTTGCCGTCCTCTATTTCAGCTGCCGCCTTGTCAAGCTCGGTTTTCGCATCTGCAAGAGTCTGTTCATTTTCTTCTATAAGTGCTTTAGCTTCGTCAAGCTGCTTTTTTGCCTCATCAAGCTGAACATATCCTGCGTCAAGCTGTACTTTTCCGCCGTCAAGCTCGGCTTTCGCCCCGTTCAGCTGTTCAAGGCCTGCGTTGTACTGTGCCATTCCCATATCGTACTGATATTTTGCGGCAATATATTCTTCGCTGTATTCGCCGAAATACAGCTTCGCCTGTTCAACCTGAACTGCCGCCGCGTCAAGCTGTGTCTTGCTTGCTTCCAGCTGAGCCATACCTGCTTCATATTCCGCATAGCCCTGCTGCCACACGATATACTGGGTGTCAAGCTCCGCCTTTCCGCTTTCGTATTCGGCCAGGCCCGACTCATATTCTTCTTTTCCTTCAAGGAATTTTTCATAACCGTCCTCGTATTCCGCAAGTCCGTCCAGATATTCCTTTTCGCCGTCAAGAAGCTTCTGCTCGTTTTCTTCTATTTCCTTTTCCGCGTCAGCAATTTTCTGCTCTGCGTCAGCAATTTCCTTTTCGTATTCGGCTTTTGCATCAGCCAATTCCGCATATCCGTCGTCAAGCTCCTTGCGTGCGTCAATAAGCTTCTGCTCACCGTCAGCAAGCTCCGCCTCTGCGTCTGCTATTTCAACCGCCGCCTCTTCAAGCTTTTTCCTTGCGTCGGCAATTTCCTTTTCACCGTCTGCAATTTCCGCATTGGCTTCTTCCTCTGCGTCTGCAAGCTCCTGCTTTGCCTTTGAAAGCTCCTCGTCGGCTTCCTCCATGATTTCATCGAAGCGTTCAACGCTTCTTATGTCAGCAACCGCTTCAAGCTGTTCCGTCAGTTCTTCGATTCTCGCTTCGTATTCGTCCTCATAGGTGTTGAGGCTGTCCAGTTCCGGAAAACGGACATAAACCTCGGTATTGTATTCCACGCAGAAGTTTTCCGCAGGGATATAGTACACATTTCCGATAGAGCCGTTGCCTACAGAGGTGCTTCCGTAGCTGGTCTTATCAATATACATTGATGACATATACGAGCCTACAACGGTATATTCGGTACGGCTCAGCATTTCGTCGGGCATTTCTCCGTCACCGTCGGTAAAATACACCTTTGTTCCCTCGGAAAGAGAGCTTCCGTTCATGTCGGAAGCGTTTACAATACACTCGTCCGCCGCTTCAGGCATTCTGCCGCCTGTAAGGATTATGGTATTTATAAGGCTGTCGTCCTCGGGGAGTGAAAAAACTCTCGCCGCCTCGGGACTTGTTCCCTCTGAATATGACAGTAAATCCGCATAGTATGAAGGATATACCTCTGCCCCCTCAACGGCTTCCAGTGCGGCAATGTCGTTTTCGTCAAAGCCGTAGGTTGACACAAGGCGGAAATCCATAAGCTTTGTATCGTCATAATATTTATCCGCCGAAATCCTCATATCGGGAGGAGCCGCCTTTATTCCCGAAAAGAAGCCTACGCCGAGGGCAACTATTCCGAAAATGGAGAAAAAGCGGTTTCGTGTGTTCTTTATTTCCCTGAGGGAGGTTTTAAGCAGTGCGCTTTTCATTTATTCACCTTTCTTTTTAAACGGAGAAAGCCGCTTACACAAAGCGGCTTAAAATTCATTCTGCTGTTTCTTCGGTTTCCTCTGTATTTAAATACTTTGCGCTGAGCTTTGCACGAAGCATGGGCTCAAGTCCGCCGATAATGTTCTTTCTGGTTCGTTCATCGGGGTTGAAGATTATTGCAACCCTGCCTGAGCTTTCGGTTTCCATAAATACATACCACATATCAACACCTGTGCCGTCCTCTGCAAGAACCGTAATATCGCTGTGAAGCTCGGTTTCGTTGAGATAGGGTGCAAATTCATCAACAGATTTCAGGTCAATGCTGATAAGGCGCTTTCTCTTGCGCTTGCCCGTAATCTTATCAATATCGAGGTCGTCGTTTGTAACTATGTATTCGTATTCTACATTAAGACCCTGCATAATATACACGGAAAGCCATACCGCGCCTGCCGCCGCAACAAGGCAGATAAACAGGGTTGTAAGCTGGAACAGCACCGTGATATATCCTAACAGTGCAATTACAGCAATAGCCCCTGCAATTACAAGACCCTTTAAAAACATCGTCTTTTTATCCGAAGCTCTTTCAACAAGCTGTTCTGAAAATCTGTCCATATTTTTAACCTGTCCTTTCAGATTGTCACCTGTAACTGAGGTGAAAAAATTCATACAGAAATTATATCACATTTAAACAAATAAAACAAGGGGTATTAGTGCATATTTCCGAGGATTTTCACATTTAAATAAAAAACTTGACTATCAGAAAAAATTATAATATAATATTGTATATAAAATTATAGCTTTTAGCAGGGAGAACAGTTCAGACAGAACCTTTCTACCCAATATATGAAAGGACAGGTAAACGCAATGGGAAATATTACCCTCGTAACAGGCGGTGCAGGAAGCGGTAAGACCAGATGGGCGATTTCATACTTCAAGACCTGCGATAACGTTCTGTTCCTGAACACAGGCGCACATATCAGTGAGGATACGCTCCACAGAATGAATTACTCCAACGAACAGAACAATGTTCAGTGGGTAGTTGAATCCGATGTTGAAAATCCCGTAGACTACATAAAGGACCATAAGTTCTTCATTTTTGACAGTCTCGGCTCCTATACCTCATCCGTTATGAAGAAGGTTGCAAAGGACATTGAAAACATCACAAAGGAAGAACATGATGAAATAAAGAAAATCGTTGTTGAAAATGTAATCGAATGTATGAGAAAGGTTGAAGAGCTCAACGGCGCTATGGTAATTATCTCCATTGAACCCGGCTTCTCCGTTTGCCCCAAGGGTAAGGAGCAGATTGCTTTCCGTGAGATTATGGGTGCAGTAAATCAGCGAATTGCCAACACAGCTCAGGAGGTTTACCTTTCCGCAAGCGGTATTCAGTTCAGAATCAAGTAAGTATATAATTTTTGAAAGGAACGAGTAGCTATGAATATTGAACAGTTAATCAACTTTGCCAGAAGCAAGAACGCTTCGGATATACATCTTACAGTAGGCGCTCCCACCTCTATCCGTATCAACGGCGAATTAAAGAAATTCGACGGTATGGACGAAGAGGTTGTAAGCCGCACTATCCTCTCCATGCTTTCCGCTGAACAGGAAAAGCGTCTCGGTCAGGGCGAGGATATCGACTTCTCCTTTACAGCCCAGAGCGGCGGACGTCAGAGAGTAAACGTATACCACTATAACGGCGGTAAGCTTGCAGCGGCTATCCGTCTTTTAAACGAAGACGTGCCTTCCTTCAAGGATATCTGCCTTCCTCAGGCGGCTATCGACCTTACAAAGGAATTAAAGGGTCTCATTCTTGTAACAGGGCCTACAGGCTCAGGTAAGTCCACAACTCTTGCTACAATGGTAGACTTCATCAACCAGAACCGTGCCTGCCACATTCTTACAATCGAAGACCCTATCGAATATATCTACAAGCCCAAGCTTGCCACAATTCATCAGAGAGAAATCGGCTCCGATATTCCCGACTTCAACTCCGCCCTCAGAAGCGGTCTGCGTGAAAACCCTGACGTAATCCTTGTAGGTGAAATGCGCGACTTTGAAACTATCTCTCTTGCTTTAAGAGCCGCTGAAACAGGTCACCTTGTACTCGGTACACTCCATACAACAGGTGCGGCTCATACCGTAAACCGTATTATCGACGTATTTCCCTCCGAAATGCAGAATCAGGTACGTTCACAGCTTTCCACAAACCTCCGCGGCGTAGTTTCCCAGATGCTCGTTCCCATGAAGAACAGCGACAGAGGCAGAACAGCTGCGTTTGAAATACTCATAAACACAGAAGCTTCTGCAAACAATATCCGTGCAGAAAAGGTGCATCAGATTGAACAGGTTATGGCTTCCGGCGCTTCTCAGGGTATGAGAACAATGAACGAAAGCTTAAAGAGACTTGTGCGTGATGATATTATCTCAAGAGAAGTGGCTATGATTTACAGTCCTGATAAGGATGAACTCAAGAAGCTTTTATGATTTCCAACAATTATTCTGCCCGTTCTTTTAATGGACGGGCAAAAATTATCACTCTGATTATAATTTTTATTATTACGTCGGTGATTTTTTCGGCGCTTGCGGCAATAAACGCTGAGGCTGCGGTAAAATCCCGCAGAAATTTCCTGCTCACCTCCTACAATCCCGAATACTATTCTCTTTTTGAGATAAGCGGAAATACCCTTTATGCCAAAGGAAAATACACCTCTGACAGGATAAAGAAGCTTTATTTTGCAGGTGCGGAGGATGCAAGCGGCAGTTATAAAATGAGTATCGGCTCCGACGGAAGCTATGAGGCGGAGCTGTCTCTGCCCCAGGGCTATCGTTATACAAGTATAGCCGTTCTTCTTTCCTCGGGCGCTACCTTCGGCTACCGTATATACTGCGACAACGGCTTTTATTTTGCCGATAACGGCTTATCCGAAGCAAACAGCGCTGTTTTTGGCAATATAATTGATGCGTCTGCCGAAAGTGCGGGCTATTATATCAGCCGTACCGCCGACGCTGAAGAAATTGCGGCAGTGCAGGAACAGATAAAGCTTATCTCCGATTCTGTAACCGAAGGAATCGACAGCGATTATGAAAAAGCACGTGCCCTTGCCCTGTATGTGGCGGAACATTTCTACTACGACCATGACGCAAGGGTTGAAAGTGTCACTGAAGCAAATGTTGTGCTGTATGAGGTGCTTAAAAATTCCCGTACCGTGTGTACAGGCTTTGCGGATTTGTATTGCGCATTGCTTCAGGCTCAGGGGATTGATGCAGTAAATATAAAGGGCGGCAGCACAGGCGGAGAGATTGAATATGAAAATCTAACCGACGGTCTGCAGAATCACGAGTTTACCGCTTTTTACCATAAAGCGGAAGAACGCTGGGTCTGGGTTGACTCCTGCTGGAACGGCAGCGGCGATTACGAAAACGGCGAATATAAGGACAAGGCCGCCCATGAAAAATATTTTGACATAAGCGACGAGGCGCTTGCCCTTGACCACAGGGCGGATTATGCCGAAAGACGGCTGTTCTTTGAAGCAAAGGCGGCTGCGCCTGAAATAACAGAGGAAATCACCGTCACAACAACCGCAGAAACAACTCCCCCCGAAAAAACAACGGCTGTCTCCTCTGAAACAATATCCGCTCCCGTTGCGGAAGAAACAACGGCAACAGCTCCGTCTGCTCCTGACGAGGATAACACGGGGCTTGTGATAATCGCAGCAGTGCTGGGTGTGCTGGTTATAGGCGCAGGTGCTGCGGTAATTATAATATTCAAAGGTAATAAATCCCGTTAGGATTTATATATATGGAAAGGATCTGAAAAAAATGGTAGTAATTGAACTTGAAAACGGTAAAGAAATCAAGCTTGAGCTTTACCCCGACATCGCACCTGTCACTGTGGAAAACTTTGAAAGACTTGTAAACGAAGGCTTTTACAACGGTCTTACCTTTCACAGAGTAATCAGCGGCTTTATGATTCAGGGCGGCTGTCCTTTAGGCAACGGCACAGGCAACGCAGGCACACACATCAAGGGCGAATTCCTTGCAAACGGCGTTGTAAACAACTTAAAGCACACCAGAGGCGTTATCTCCATGGCTCGTGCGGCAGCACCCGACTCCGCAAGCTGTCAGTTCTTCATCATGCACGAAGATGCTCCTCACCTTGACGGCAACTATGCCGCTTTCGGCAAGGTTGTTGACGGTATGGACGCTGTTGATGAAATTGCGGCTGTTGAAACAGACTACGGTGACAAGCCCTTACAGCCTGTTGTAATGAAGACAGTTAGAATCGTGTGAGAACAGGCGGTGCTTTGCACCGCCTCAGCCTGTCGATAAACCCACGCACCGCAAAAATGCAGTTTATCAGATTTTTGC
>CAZGRB010000032.1:0-15647 GCA_964527695.1 uncultured Ruminiclostridium sp. | reverse complement strand
CTTCACGGGTTATGCTTTTTTATTACTGTCTGTGTTTCGGACTGCGTTTTTATATTCCGTATTTTATCTTTATTCTCTCCAGCTTTTCTCCGAAGGGCTTTGCCATAAGCCGCAGAAAAGCAAAATTCGACACTGCGTAAATAACGGTGTAGGGCATTGCCGTAACGATTGCCGAAGCGTACAGCTCCCATCTGAAGCCTCCGTCATACCAGAGGACTGTCCAGATATCCATTATAAATGAATAGATAATTCCTGATGCAACCCCGTAAATCAGCAGTAAAATCCTGTGTTTTCTGAGCGGATTTGAAAGATATCCCGCAATAAGTCCGATAAGCCCCCACGCAAGCATCTGAAACGGCGTCCACGGCCCCTGTCCGAAATAGAAATTTGACAGAAATGCCGCAAGTGCACCTGTGAGAAAGCCAGCTTCACCGCCGAGGTAAACCGCTGTTATTATGGTGATAGCTGTTACAGGCTTGAAAAGCGGTATAAATCTTCCCACTATGCACAGCGCTGTCATAATTGCCACGATGACCATACGCCTTGAGCCTGTGGTTTTTCTTTCAAAGCCTGCCGAAAACAGAAAAAGACTGAAAACTGCCACAGCAAGGGAAATGATGATATGGTATTTTTCTGTTACAATACTGCCGACTACTGCAAGAAGCGGAATGATAACAAATGGTACGGCAAATTTCAGAATATTACGTACTCTGCTGTTTTCAATAACAATCATTTTCCGCCGTCCCTTCTGCCGTTTTCAAGACAAAGTTCTGCAATATCCTCAACAGTAACGGTATTGTCGTAATATCCTTTTGTCATACGGCTTGCAGCAGTGGTGTAGAAGCTGTTTTCCGAGAAGAATTCACGGGGTGTTCCCTCAGAAACAATATTGCCTCTGAAAAACAATCCGCACCTGTCCGCACAGAGAGCTGAAAACTCAGCGTCATGGGTTACAATAACTATGGTAATGCCTTCGGATTTCAGTCCCTTTACCGTTTCTGCAAGTCCAAGCTTCGCTTCGGCGTCAAGCCCCTTTGTAGGCTCGTCCATAAGCAGCAGCTTCGGTCTCTGTGCAAGTACCTTCGCAAGCGCAACCAGCTGCTGCTCACCCCCAGAAAGGTCATAGGGGTGTTTTTCGTAAATGTGGGATATATCTTTCGGAAGAAGCTTTAACGCTTCTTCTGCGCCTTGAAGCTCTTCCTTTACCGTGTTTTTCAGAAATACGGTCTGCACATCCTGAGGAAGCATTGCAAGGCAGTTTTTATAAAGACTCTGATTCCTGTATTTTTTTATATCGGTGCCGAAAATTCTTATTTTACCGCTGTATATTTTTAAAAGGTCAGCCGCAGCACACAGGGCGGTTGTTTTTCCTGAGCCATTGCCGCCAAGAATGCAGTATATTTCGTTTTCGTAAACACACAGATGAAGTCCGCTGAGAACATCGGGAGCGTTTCTTTCATAACGGAAAAAAACCTCTGAAAATTCCAGTGCCTTTTTATCATTATGCAAATATTCTCCGCTGTTTATTTTCCGTATATGGTTGCGGTAATTACTCTGTATAAAATCTCTGCCGTCCCTTACGTCAACAGGACAGCTGCCTTTTCCGTTCAGCATATGGTAAAGCCGTGACGCCGCAGGCATTGCTTTAAGCACACTGCTTGTCCACGACAGCTTTTCTATAACCCTTACAGGCGAATCATATCCGATTAATCTGCCATTTTCCATAACCATAAGCTTATCGCTTACAGGTATCACATCTTCGAGTCTGTGTTCGGCAATTATAACCGTCAGTCCCAGCTCTCTGTTCAGCTTTTTTAGCGTAGCCACAAAATCCGAAGCAGCAATCGGGTCAAGCTGTGCGGTAGGCTCGTCCAGAATAAGCACTGTGGGCTGCATAACCATGACTGCCGCAAGATTCAGAAGCTGCTTCTGCCCGCCTGAAAGGTCAGCCGTGTTTTTGTCAAACCAGCCTTCAATCCCGAAATATGACGCCATTTCAGCAGTCCTGCTTCGTATTATCCTGTCAGGTATGCCGAGGTTTTCAAGTCCGAATGCCAGCTCATGCCATACCTTATCGGTGACAATCTGCTGTTCGGGCTTCTGCATTACAAAGCCGATTTCCGAAGCGGCAGCTTTCGGGTCAAGCTTATCTGTTTCATTTCCGCAGAAAAGAATACTTCCTGTCTTTTCGCCCAGGGGCGAAAGCTCTCTTTTCAGCAGCCGCAGAAGGGTTGTCTTACCGCTTCCCGTGCCGCCGCAGAGAGTGATGAAATCACCGCTGTTTACAGCAAATGATATGTTGTCAACCGCCTTTTCCTTGCAAAGAGGGTAGGAAAAGCTCAGATTTTCGATTTTAAATATTTCCATCTGAGAGCCTCCTTTGCTTCAAGAACTGACGGAAGAATAACCAGTATTCCGTAGGCCGCATAGCCTGCAATTGCAGGAATATCTGGTGATGAAAGCTGTATATACGGATAATATGAAAAGCTTACATTATAAAGTCCGCATACAGTGAGAGAAAACAGAAATACTGTAATTATCAGGAAAATGGTATTGCTTTTTCTCCATCTGAAAACCGAGAAGCCCGAGCGCCTGCCGCAGCCATAGCCTCGTGCAGTCATACTGTCGGCTGTGATTATTCCGTTTTCAAGCCCCCATGTTATAATAATACTGAAAATATTTGTTTTGCCTCTGTACGTATCAGCAATATTGTCTTCCTTGTAAATACCCATTGCTTTCTGGGTCTGCTCTGTTTTCTTTATCTGCCGTCCGAACACAGGAACAAATCTCAGCGCCATTGAAATGATGAGTGCAAGCTTCGGAGACAGTCTTCCGAATATATACAGAAGCTTATCACTTGTCATAACAGCCGTAAAGCTTCTGAACCAGTATATAACAGAAATAATCATAGCCGAAGCGGCAATTCCGTAAACAAGTGCTTCAAGGGTTACGGGGTTATTATTCATAACAAACAGCACCGTTGCACCGTTGTGGTTTACAAGCGGATTGATTACCGCCATAATCATGAATAAAAACAGTGAATACAGATGACCTGAGGCATTCCCGTGATTGTGAGCTGCAAAAAAATAAATCAGAGAGCCTGCAAGCGAAAGCACAAGTACAACAGGATTCATACTGAACATTGCAACTCCTGCCGTCAGAAGAAAATATACTGCCGCAGCAGCAGGGTTCATATTATCAAGCGTTCCCATTATACCAACTCCTTTCCGTTAAAGGTCATTTCCCATTTCACAGCTGTAAAGCCATTCTATATTATCGCCGTGGGAAAGCACATATCCGTCACATCCCACAGACGGGCTTTCGCCGTTTACACGGTACATCCAGCCTGATAAATCGCCGAAATCATATTCGTATATATAATTTATCCCTGAAATGTAAACAGTGCCTGCCGTTCCCGAATAATCAAGCTGAATACTGTGCTTTTTCGCCGCTTCCACAAGTATATCGAACACCGTTTCATTTTCTTCGATTGCAAATGAATCGGAGATGATAATACCGCTGTCGGGAATATAATCTGCGGTACTTTTTCCTGTAATAGTGTCACATCGTATGGAAAATGTCACAGTGCCTACAGGGCTGTTTTTTTCGGTAACGCTTCCGTAATAATCCTCAGCACTGCTGAAATCTGTAACAAGTACAAAAATTATTCCTGCCGCCGCAATTGCCGCAACTGCAATAAGGTTTTGCTTTTTGCCTTTTTTCAGCAGTATCAGTATCACAACTGCCGCAGCAGCCGCACCCGTAATTCCAAGGCAAACAGATAGTCTGTAATCCGTTTTCTCCGTACTGTCAGCGGTAATATCCCCTGAGCTTTCTTCTTCAGCGGTTACAAGCACTTCTTCTGCCGCAGATGTTATATGCGGTATATCCTCTGCTGTTTCAATGTTCGTTTTCAGAATATAAAGCGGTGCTTTTCCCTCATAAAATCTGATATATGAAATCAGGGAATAAAAAGTCTGGACAGTTGCGTTTTCGTTATACTCTCCGCCTTTTTCGTGACTGAAGCTTCCGTCATCGTTACGATACATTCTCAGTCCGTCAATAAGATTATTTCCGTTTTTTATAAATCTCTCATCCTTTGTCGGGTCAATTCCGAGACTTGTAAGTGAGGTAAGAACCTGACCTGTGCTTTCGGGATTAGGAACGCCGTAGCTTGCATAATCACCGCCCTCAAGCTGTCTGTCTGACAGCAGTTCAAGTGCCTTGTCAACTGCGGTTTTAACGGTTTCATTTTCATTATAATGAGGTGCTAACGCCTGCACAGCCATAGCGGTAGTGTCAGTTTCTCCGTTTTCTCCCATAATTGCCCAGCCGCCGTCACCCTTCTGCAATCCCAGCAAAGCATCAATAGTTTCAGCGGAAGTTATGGTATTCCCACCGTATCCGTTATTCAGAAGATGAAGACCGTAAATATAGCTCATTACCCCCTGCTGACCTGTGGCACTGTCCGTGGTTTCGGAAATGAAATTGTCCGTGCTTCCCGTGGAAGCTATGACGAGAGCGTATTTCAGAGCGGAGGAAGCTGTAATTCTGTTGTCGGATGAAAGATAGTCGGACAAGGCTTTTTTATATGTTGAAAAATCATAATCGCCGTATCGGCTGAGAGAGAATACATACCATTCAGACGACCTTCCTGCGTTTTCTGTAAGAGAACCGTCTATCCAGTCCTGAATGGAGTCACTGCCTGTCTGTGACAGCTTAAAATCAATGATTCCGTCGGCAAGGCTATAAGCCTCGCCGACAGCTTCATTGTTCGTTTCTGCATTTGCGGTGACACCTCCGAATGTAAACGCAAGTGAAAGTATCACGCCTGTAATTTTTAAGAATCTGCTTTTCATATTACTTTCTTTTTCCTGAAATCAATAATGCACCTGCCGCTGTAGCAACACCTGCAAGGCTTAATGAAAGACCTGTTGCAGGGTTGGAGGTGTGTGTTTCGTCTGTGTCCGTATAAACTTCACCTGTTTCAGCTTCTGATATTTCTGCAATGCAAACAGGGGGGACAAGCGTCTGCGTTTCGGAAACTGCACTGATTACATAGCTGCCTGCTTCGTCAATTGCAACTGCGACCTTACCCTCTGCGTCAGTAACGAAATCTGTCTTTTCGCCGTTGATTGTAATAACCGCACCTTCAACGGGAACAGTAATGGGGTTATAATTTTCGTCCCATGCTGCCGCACTGAGAGTCAGGGAAAAATTACTGCCGTTTATATTGTATTTATCAAAGAAACAGTAGGTATCCGACCATGATGTAAGGTCTGTGTAGCAGTAAGCATTGATATAGTCGCCGTCCTTCACTTCATCGTCAAGGCTTATAGCCGAAGCGTTGTTTACATAGTAGCCGTATGAGCCGCAGTCGTTGCCCCAGAGTGTGACAAGGGAACGTCCGTATTCGCTGTCTCCTGATTCATATCCTGCGTCATCGCCCTGATACATTTCTTCGTGTGCTGCAAAAAGTGCTTCGTCAATATTGATTTTTCCGTCATTGTTTAAATCCTTGGCGATAATCTCTTCCTGTGTCAGCTTAAGAGTTCCGTCGGATATTGTGACAAAGACCTTTGCGGATTCAGCGGCAGATGCTGTTACTGTAAATGCGCCTGTAACCATTGTTGCTGCTAAAACTGCTGTTAAATTCTTTTTCATTTCTGTTACCTCACTTTGTTTTCTGTTTTACGGTTCCGGAGGCTTCTTTCAGTCCTGCCGCCTCCAGTGCTCTTGGCCACGGTCCGAGGTATGCTTTTATACGGGAAAGTGTAACTGAGTCAAAATCGCGCTTCCCGGGCATTCTTCCTGTCTCGTGGTATTTGTTCCTTAAAAGTTCTACCGCCCAGCCCTTTTTTTCTTCAGTAATCACATTGTCCCTCCTTTGCAAATAAAAAATCCCCCAACCGTGAGGTCAAGGGAACAGTTCGATTTATATGCACAACAAGAATTAAGCCGTAAAAATACAGCTTAGCTGATATATGCAGTAAATCGGCTGAACACTTCACACCCAAGCTGCGTTTAACCTAAAAAACAATGGCAGGTATCCTGACTTATGACGGGCATTAAGCCGTGAAACAGAACCTTCTCAGGATAAATCCCAATGGCACACTCTGTTTCTTCGTCAAATACAGTAATGGCGGTTGTTCCGGATTCTGACCGGATTCCCTATTAATCTACTCGGCAAATGCCTTTCAAACCACAGTAGTTTACATTATTGTGGAGATATTATAACATAAAACGAAAAAATAATCAATAGCTCTGAAATAAATTTTGACAAATTGCATGACTGATGATATAATTGCTGTAAAAGGAAGGGTGAATGCCATGGCTAAAGTAATAATGACCTGCGGGAAAATCTGTACGGGAAAAAGTACCTATTCGGAAAAACTCCGAAAGGAGCGAAAGGCAGTAGTGCTTTCGGTTGACGAAATCACTCTTGCCTTGTTTGAACATGATATAGGGGATAAGCACGATGAATACGTAGAAAAGGCGGAGTATTATCTCTATAAAAAGTCACTTGAAATTATTGAAAACGACATTGATGTAATACTTGACTGGGGATTCTGGCAGAAATCCGAAAGGGAATACGCCCGTGAGTTTTACAGAAGCAACGGTGTGGAGTACGAATTTCACTATATTGATATTTCTGATGATGAGTGGAAAATCCGCCTTGCAAAACGAAACAAAATGATTGAATCAGGCGAGGTTTCCGCATATTTTGTAGACGAAGGTCTTGCACGCAAGGTGGAAGGCTTTTTTGAAAAGCCCACGGAAGATGAAATTGATGTATGGATAAAGGAGTGATGAAAAAAGTCTGTAAAATAATATCTGCTGCTCTGATTCTGACAGTCATATCGGGTTGTTCAGCCGGAACATCCGAAACTAAAGCGGTGTTGGTTACAGCTGCCCCTGCAACAAGTACGACAGCTGAAACAACAGAAATCACTTCGGTTACCACTTCCGCAACGACTGCGGCTTCTTCTGCTGTGACAGAAACGGAAGAGGACTGTATCGGAAGAATAATAGCTGATATGACAAACGAAGAAAAGGCGGGACAGGTTTTGCTTGCCCGTTATCCTCAGCTTGACGGCGCTGAAATAATGTCTGAATATAATCTCGGAGGTTATACGTTTTATGCCGCAGATTTTGAAAACCGCACTGCGGAAGAGATGACTGCACTTATTGACGGTATTCAGGAGGTCTGTGATATTCCTGCTTTTATGGCGGTTGACGAGGAGGGCGGAACAGTAGTAAGAGTAAGCAAATGGTCACAGTTCAGAACTGCACCGTTCAGTTCGCAGAACACTCTCGGTAAAAACGGAGAGGAGTTTATAGAAGCCGAAACAGATGAAAAGTCGAAGCTTCTCCGCTCTCTGGGAATAAACCTGAATCTTGCGCCCGTGGCTGATTATACAGACAACAAGTGGGCGTATATCTATAACCGTACTTTCGGACAAGACCCCGAAACAACAGGTGAATACATAGCTCTTACAGTAAATGTAATGAACGAAAACAGAATGGGAAGCTGTCTGAAGCATTTCCCGGGATACGGCGACAATGTTGACACCCACACAGGAATTGCAACCGACGTCAGAACTGCGGAAGAATTTGAAGCGGTCGATTTTATCCCATTCAGATACGGTATAGACGCAGGAGCAGCGGCGGTTATGGTGAACCATAATATTGTAACCGCCTTTGACAGTGAGCGCCCCGCTTCTGTTTCGCCCGAGGTTCACCGTATACTGCGTGAGGAGCTGGGTTTTGAGGGCGTGATAATCACCGATGATATGGGTATGGATGCAATGCTCAGCTATGTTACTGACGAAAGTGTTTATACGGCGGCTGTGCTGGCAGGAAATGACCTTATATGCACTTCTGATATCCCGACGGCATACAACGATATTCTTGCCGCACTCAATGACGGAACAATCAGTGATGAAAGAATTGACGAAAGTATCAGGCGTATTCTTGCAATGAAAATATCGCTGGGCATAATGGATTTTAACGAATAATCAACTATAATAACGGAGGGTTATAATGAGGACACTGTTCAATGACAACTGGAATTTTTCAAAAACACCTGCAGGAAGCAGTGACGATGACTGGGAATATGAATTTTCTCCCGTTCATATTCCTCACGACTGGCTTATTTACAACACTGACGATTTATATGAAAGCTCATACGGCAGATACGTAAAGAATTATGATTTCGGCATTGTTGCAGATAAGAGCTTCCGCCTTTATTTTGAAGGCGTATATATGAACTGCTCGGTTTTTGTAAACCGTGTAAAGGCATTCGACTGGAAATACGGCTATTCGTCCTTTGAAGCGGACATAACGGAATATCTCCATGACGGTAATAATGAAATTGCCGTCCTTGTACGACATGACGCACCCAACAGCCGCTGGTACTCGGGTGCAGGGATTTTCCGCAATATCTGGCTTACGGAAACAGGGAAAACGTATATTGAAACAGACAGTGTTTATTTCTCTGCTGTAAAAGACGGCAGTAACTGGCGTTGTACTCTTTCTGCTGAGATCGAAAATGCAGTGGGCTCTCTTCTTGAAATAAGCCTTACAGGAAAAAGTGTTTCCTACAATACATCAATTCCTGCCGCAGAAGCTGTTGAGCATAGCTTTACACTTGAAAATGTAAATAGTGAAGATATCTGGGATATATCCTCTCCCAATCTTCTCAGCCTTTCCGTTGTTCTTAAGAAGGACGGGCAGGAGCTTGACCGCTCCGTACAGCGTGTTGGTCTGCGTACAGCGGAATTTACAGCTGACAAGGGCTTTTTCCTGAACGGCAGAAATGTTAAAATCAATGGTGTATGCCTTCATCATGACTTGGGCTGTCTCGGTGCAGCAGTAAATAAGTCGGCACTCAGACGTCAGCTTCAGACAATGCTTGATATGGGCGCAAATTCAATCCGCACATCCCATAATATGCCTGCAAAGGAATTTATGGAGCTTTGCGACGAGATGGGTATTCTCGTAAACAGCGAAGCTTACGATATGTGGGAGCGTTCAAAGACTGAATTTGACTATGCACGCTTCTTTGATGACTGGTACGAAAAGGATGTGGCTTCGTGGGTGCGCCGTGACCGCAATCATCCCAGTCTTATCATGTGGAGTGTGGGCAATGAAATCTACGATACTCACGTTTCTCCCAGGGGCTGTGAGGTTTCCGCAATGCTTCACAAGGCGGTAAGAAAGCACGACCCCAGAAAAAATGCCCCCACGACAATCGGCTCAAACTATATGCCCTGGGAGGGTGCGCAGAACTGCGCAAAGGAAGTTGACCTTGCAGGTTATAACTACGGCGAAAAGCTTTACCCTGAGCACCATGAAAAATACCCCGACTGGAAAATTTACGGAAGTGAGACAACGTCAGGCGTAAAGAGCCGTGGGGTATATCATTTCCCTCGTGAAGCGGCATTTATGACCCACGATGATTTACAGTGTTCCTCCCTCGGTAACTGCCGCGGCGGTATTTCTGCAGTTACCGCACAGGAGGTAATTGCCGCAAACCGTGATACGGATTACTGTGCAGGTATGTATATCTGGACAGGTACCGACTATATCGGCGAGCCGTCCCCATATTCCACAAAGAATGCCTACTTCGGCAACGTTGATACCGCAGGTCTTAAAAAGGACAGCTTCTGGCTGTATCAGTCTGCATGGACAGACAAGCCTGTGCTTCATATCATGCCTTACTGGGATTTCAACGAGGGACAGCTTATAGATGTTGTTGCGTATACAAATCTTGCCGAAGCCGAACTGTTTGTAAACGGAAAATCCGCAGGCAAAAAGGCGGTTGAGGAATATACCGCAGTATGGCAGGTGCCATATGAAAAGGGTGAGATAAAGGTTACGGCTGTTTCTCCTGACGGTACAACCCTTACTGCCTCTGAGCACAGCTTCGGTGACAGCAGAAATATTGTTCTTTCCGCTGATAAAGCTGAAATAAAGGCTGACGGTGAGGATTTGTTCACCGTAACTGTTTCAACAACCGATGAAAACGGATATGAAGTAAAGAATGCCCGTGACCGTATTAAGCTTACAGTTGAGGGCGGCAGACTTCTCGGTTTTGACAATGGTGACAGCACCGATTATGACCAGTATAAGTCAACCTCACGCCGCCTGTTTTCGGGTAAGGCGGTAGCGTATATTGCCGCACCTGTGACAGCCTGCGATGTTATTGTAAAGGCAGAGGGTGAGGGACTTGAATCCGCAAGTGTTACGGTAAAGGCGGTTTCTGCACCTGTACGAAAGGGTGTATCTGTAATCGAAAACATCACCTGCAACCCTTACGCTGATGAAATCCCCGTGAGAAAGATTGAGCTTACCAGAAATACGGGAAATATCCTTACTCCGGATTGTGCTTCTTCCGAGGTTACAGCGGTGGTGTATCCTGAAAATGCGACATATAAGGAGCTTCTGTGGAAAATTGTAACAAACAGCGGTATTGAAACAAAGGTAGCTTCTCTCAGTGTAAGCGGCAATAAAGCGGTTGTGACTCCTGTTGGCGACGGCAGCTTCCGCCTGCGCTGTTACAGTCTCAACGGCAGAAAGCAGCCTGAAATCATATCCGAATTTGAATATGTCTCCGAGGGCTTCGGACAGGCGGAGATTAATCCTTATGAATTCGTTGTGGGCTGTATGTATACAGACAGTATCAGGGTTATGGACGAGGTTCAGAAGGGCGGCGTAAACATAAAGGCTGACAGCAACATTGTCGGCTTTGGAAGGACAGATTTCGGAAAATACGGCTCGGACAGCTTCTATGTGAATATCATCAACTGGCACAAGGATTGTCCCTTCGGTTTCCGTCTGTGGTCAGGCAGACCTTTTGAAGAAGGCTCTGTAAAGCTGGGTGATTTTACATACCAGGCAAACTTTATCTGGCAGACATATATTCCCAACAGCTATACTCTTGATGAAAGAATCAGCGGAGAGCATGATCTGTATTTCGAGTTCGACAAGACAGATTTAAGAATAGATTTAGGCGGCTTTGAATTTACTCCTAAGCTGAAAGCCTACGAAAGAATCAATGCTGCAGATAATGACGAGCTTCACGGGGACACCTTCGAGGTTTCGGGCACAAGCGTTCTGGGAATCGGCAACAACGTATTCCTCCGATTCAGTGATATGGATTTTGTAAACGGTACAAGCGAGCTTCTCCTTACAGGCAGAACACGACACGACAACGACTCCATTCACGTTCATTTCGTAACCGAAAGCGGAAAGGAAATCACAGAAATCATTGAATTTCCATACAGTGACGAGAGCATTACTGTTTCTGCAAAGCTTCCTGATATAAGAGAAAAGTGTTCGGTTAATTTCAAATTCCTGCCTGGCTGTGATTTTGATTTTGACTGCTTTGAAATCAGGGATTGATTAAAGCATTGTGCATATAATAAAATATAAGGAGCTGATAGTATGCAATTCGTAACAAGAAATGAAAAAATTACCTGCACTGAAAATAATGCTGAAGTCGGTGAAATAACCTTTCCCGAAGCAGAAGAGGGAATATTTGATATAAACCACACTTTTGTTGACAGTAGTATGCAGGGCAGAGGAATTGCCGCACAGCTTGTCCGCCGTGCCATAAATGAAATCAATCTCCGTGGCGGAGAAATCAGGACAAGCTGCTCCTATGCACGCAAATATGTAGAAAAGAACGGTCTTCGCCCTTATGTTATCTGCCATATGGCGACAAGCATTGACGGAAAGGTTACAGGTGAGTTTCTCGGCAGTAAAAAGGGCACTGAGGTATGCGAAACCTACTATGAAATCAACCGTCAGCTGAAAGGCGACGCCTTTGCCTGCGGCAGAGTGACAATGGAGAACAGCTTTACAAACGGCTTTACACCTGATTTATCCTCATTTGAAGGAACAGCTGTTCCTTGCGGAGACTATATCGCCATGAAACACAATTACTATGCTGTATCCTTTGATACCTTCGGTAAAGCAGGCTGGACGGACAGCAGAATCCATGATGAGGACGAGGGCTATGACGATTGTCATATTATTGAAGTTCTGTCCGAAAAGGCGCCCAAAGAAATGCTTGCATATTACAGAAGTATCGGTGTTTCGTATATCTTTGCAGGCACAGATAATATTGATATTAAATCGGCTCTTAACAAGCTTTACGAAATTTTCGGAATAAGGAAACTGCTCCTTGAGGGCGGCAGTATCATAAACGGTTCATTCCTGCGTGCTGACGCAGTGGATGAACTGAGCCTTGTGACAGTGCCGATGATTGCCGACAACAGCGACAAGCCGCTGTTTATGGATTCGGCTATGAGCGAGTTCAGCCTTATGAGCGTAAAACCTATGGCAGACCATTCGGTTTGGCTGAGATACGAAAAATAATTTTAAAAATTTAAAAATACCTCTTGACAACTAAGGAAAAATATGTTAAGATAACATCGTTACGTAACAGTGTTATTTGCGGAGGCGGATTATGGCACACGATAAGGAAACCCGTGAAAAGCTTATAGAAAGCGCAAAGGCTGAATTTATGGAAAAAGGCTATAATAAAGCCTCTCTGCGTACAATATGCGCTAATGCGGGAGTTACGACAGGTGCGCTTTATTTCTTTTTCGAGGATAAGGCAGACTTATACAGGGCGATAATAGGGAAGCCTGTTGATGAGCTTTTTGAAATTATGCAAGAGCATTTTGATGAGGATGATGAAATCATTGCAAGCTCAGATTATGATGGAGAAGATGATGACCACAGCGAGGTCGCACAAAAGCTTATTCATCATATTTACAGCAATTATGACGCCGCAATTCTTCTGCTTACAAAGTCGCAGGGGTCCGAGTATGAAAACACTGTTGATAAGATAGTTGATTTTACCGAAAGCAAAAGCATTGAAATGATGGAAAAGATTGCTGATAAAAAAAATAAAAAGAAAAAGGTGAACAGGTATATGCTTCATCTTGTGATACATCTTATGATTGATTCTTTCGTTCATCTCGTTACTCACGAGCCTGACGAGCAGAAGGCTTTGGCAAATATCAAAAAGATTTTTAAAATGACTATGCACAACTGGACGGATACTGTCCTTGACTAAAAATAGACCGCATTTCTGCGGTTTATTTTACGCACATAACATAACACTGTTATGTTATGTTTATACTGACTTTAAGCCGAAAGGCTTTTTTAAATAACAAACACATAACATTGTTATGTAAAATGGAGGTAATAATATGTATCTTGAAATCAAAGATGTAAAGAAAAGTTATGGCAACGATTCGAATTACATTCAGGTTCTGAAGGGTGTTACAACAGGACTTGAAAAGGGGCAGATGTGCGTAATCCAGGGCACAAGCGGCAGCGGCAAATCAACACTTCTCAACTGCATAGGCGGTCTTGACGAAATGGACAGCGGCTCGGTAAAGGTTGACGGAAAGGAGATTTTCGGCTTGAAACCCGACGCTCTTTCCGACTACCGCCGTGATAATCTCGGCTTCATTTTTCAGTTCTACAATCTTGTTCCCAATCTGACAGTACGTGAGAATATTCTTGTCTGCGAATATCTTGCGGAAAATCCGCTGAATGTTGACGAGCTGCTTGAAACGCTGGGTCTTACCGAGCATCAGAACAAGTTCCCGTCGCAGCTTTCAGGCGGTCAGCAGCAAAGATGTGCAATAGCAAGGGCACTTGTAAAAAATCCGAAGCTGCTCCTCTGCGATGAGCCGACAGGTGCTTTAGACAGCAAAACATCGAGAGATATTCTTGTACTGCTTGAAAAGATAAATGAAAAATACGGCACAACAATGCTGATTGTAACCCACAATAATTCCATAAAAAACATGGTGCATAAGGTAATCATAGTCAAGGACGGACTTATCAAAAAGGAATATCTCAATGAAACAAGAATTCCTGCCGAAGAGCTGGAGGATTTATAATGAACAAGGTACTTAATAAAAGAATACTCCGTGATCTTAAGGCAAATTTCGCACGATATCTTGCACTTTTGCTGATGATAATTGCAGGTATGTTCATCATCATTGCCGTTGTAGGCGCGGCGGATACAATTATCACGGGCACGAACGAACTTGCCGTGAAAAACAAGGTTGAGAACGGACAGTTCAGCGTGTTCCTGCCGCTTACGGAGGCGCAGGAGCAGGCGCTCACTGACAGCGGCGCAGTTATTGAAAAAATGTTCTCAGCTGATATGGATATGTCGGACGGTTCAACTCTCCGCCTGATGAAAATCCGTGAAAAAATAAACCTTATACAGCTTGACGGCGGCACGCTTCCATCTGTAAAAGGCGAAGCTGTAATTGAAAAGCGCTACAGCGAGGAGCACGGAATTTCTCTCGGTGACAGCATCGAAGTCGGCGGTGTAAATCTTGTAGTAACAGGCATAGGCACTGTTCCCGAGTATGATATGCCCGTAGCAAAATTATCCGACACGGCAGTTGAAAGCAGCCTTTTCGGACTTGTGTTTGTAACGGCTGAACAGTATAATGAAATTCTTGAAACCAATTCCGTTGTTGAGGAATACTGCTATGCCTACCGCCTTGACGGCAGTCTTACCCACGATGAACTGAAGGAAAAAATCAAGAATTTTGAATTTGATTACACTGAAGTAGAGGATAAATATTTCCTTGAAATGATTGAAGACACTATCGGCAGAAAGGAAGACCTGCAGGAAGGCATCAATACTCTCTGCGACGGCGCAAAGGAGCTTTCCGACGGACTTTCGGAGCTTGCAGAAAATAACGACAGTCTGAACAACGGCACGAATGAAATTTTCAATGCTTTTATTGCACAGGCAGATTCAGTACTTGCGGCGGCAGGTGTTACCCAACCTCTTAATGCTGAAAATTATTCTGATGTGCTTGATAATTGCTATGCGCTTACAGGTATGTCTGTATTTGCGGACATAAAGTCCTCACTGGACAGTGTAAGGGAATATTCGGACGGTGTAGCTGAATACACCGACGGAGTGCAGAAAGCTTATGACGGTTCTGCAGAGCTTTACGACGGCACAGTGGAGCTTAAAGAGGAAACCGATAAGCTTCTTGATGAATTTTTTAAGGTTGATATTGATAATCTCATCACATTCATAAAGGCGGAGGATAATCCCCGTATTCTTGCTGCTGCGATTGACCTTGAGATGAATAAGACCATAGGGCTTATGGCGGGTATAATTATAATGATTCTGTTCACCTACGTGATTTCGGTTTTTGTAATTCATCAGATTCAGCGTGAAAGCAGCGTAATAGGTGCACTATACGCACTGGGTGCAAAGAAAAAGGATCTTATCCGTCATTACATAACCCTGCCCACTATAATATGTTTTGTCGGCGGTCTTATCGGCTCAGCAATCGGGTTCAGTGATGCAGGTATTGTATGGCAGATGAATGACAGCTACAGCTATTTTTCTATTCCCGATATGGCACCCTCATATCCGCTTTATCTTATCATTTACGCAGTTGTAATGCCGCCTGTAATTTCGGTAATTGTTAACTATATCGTAATCAGCCGCCGTCTTTCAAAGACAGCATTATCCCTTATCAGAAATGAACAGAACATTACTCACCGCAGTAAGATAAACTTAGGCAATATGGGCTTTATCCGCCGTTTCCAGATACGTCAGATGCTCCGTGAGGCGAGAA
>CAZGRB010000031.1:0-15756 GCA_964527695.1 uncultured Ruminiclostridium sp. | reverse complement strand
GCTTTTGTGTGCTCTTTTTGCTGTTTTTATTGTAAGGGTGGGTTTTCAAACTTATAATCCTTTCTGAATATGTGTTATACTTTAATATTAAATGCAGAAGTATCCAATGGAGAATTAAATCTATGGGTCTTATTTGGGTATTGTTGATACTAAAAACTACTGAAAAGCACTAAAAGTGAGCCTGTTGAAATTCCTACAAAGGATGAAATTATAGATGCAGAAAACAGTTCGGATATTAAGGCACTGGCTTTCACCAACTTAAACAAAGACGGACACTCACACTCGTGAGTGTTCGTCTTTTTATATCATCAATACGAATAGAAAATTTATAAAATAATCAACAAGTGACAGTTTTCAGAGATAAACAGATTTATTGAAAATCACGCTTGACTTTTTCAGCGCAAATGACGATAATATAATAGTGCCTTGGGGCAGCAGCTTAATAATGCTTCTATCAGAAAGGATATACATATATGAAATATACAACCGATATGACCACAGGCGGCGAATTCGGACATATTATAAAATTTGCGCTCCCTATGCTGGCAGGAAATCTTTTTCAGCAGCTTTACAATGTTGCAGACTCCGTAATTGTAGGAAAATTCCTGGGTGCCGACGCACTTGCCTCAGTAGGTGCGACAGGCTCAGTAACATATTTTTTCTATACGCTGTGCATAGGACTTGCCACAGGTATAGGAATCCTGATTTCACAGAGCTTCGGTGCAGGAAATCACCAAAATGTAAAGAAATATATTGCAAATTCCGCTTATGTTCTGGGCATTTTCGGCTTTGTAATAAGCGTTATCTCCGCCCTGCTTGCTCCGTATCTGCTCAGAATGCTGAATACTCCCGTTGAGATTTTCGACGCCGCAACGGGCTATATGCGCATTTCCTGCATCGGCACCGTGGCGGTTGCCGCTTATAACTGGATAAACTCGGTAATGCGTTCCCTCGGCGACTCTAAAACACCGCTTATTTTTCTTGTGGTGGCAAGTATCCTGAATGTTGTGCTTGACCTTCTTTTTGTGGTTGCATTTGATATGGGCGTAAACGGCGCAGCTATTGCTACTGTCACTGCGCAGGGTGTTTCCGCCGTGGGAAGTATCATTTTCGCTTTCGCAAAGAATCCTATGTTCCGCTTTTCGCACGAAAATGCCTCTTTTGACAGGGGATATGCAAAAAAGTGCGTAACGACAGGTGTTCCTATTGCTCTGCAGAATGCAATGGTTTCTGTATCAATGATTTATCTTCAGAGCGTTGCAAATTATTTCGGGAAAACAGTTGTTGCCGCATACACTGCAACAATGCGTGTCGAACAGCTTATTCACCAGCCTTTTTCTTCCCTCAACGCTGCAATTTCCGCCTTTACAGGGCAGAATATCGGTGCAGGAAAGCTTGATCGTGTAACAGGAGGCTATCGCAACAGCATAAAAGCAGGAACTGCCTTTGCACTTCTGCTTCTTGCGGTATTCGTGGTATTTTCTGAAGCAATCGTAGGTATGTTTGTGGACGAAGCTGAGGTTATCGAAATAGGTGCGGCAGCACTCAGGCTTTCCTCCCTTTTCTACATTCCCTTGGGCTTCATACACATAACCAGAGGTCTTTTAAACGGCGCAGGAGATGTAAAATACGCAATGATAAACGGACTTGCCGAGGTAGGCGGACGTATCGGCTTTGCTCTTCTTCTGCTCAATATACCCGGCACAGGCTATTTCGCAGTATGGGGTACAACCTGCCTTACTTGGGTACTTACTGGAGTAATGAGCTATGCTCGCTACAAAAGCGGAGTATGGAAAAAATATATCGGTTGAGTACGAATTTTAATTAAAGGCAATGCTTTTTAATACAGAACTTTTCTTGACAATTTGTCACAAATATGTTATAATATTGTTAAATATTTTAGCTATTTTATACTTACATTCGGAAGGGTACACGGTATGGAGAAAAAAAGACGCATTATAGGTGTATGTATAACAAAAATACATGACCAGACCCGTGCAGATTTCATGCACAGGCTGCATCACCTTGCAATGAAAAAGGACTACAAGCTTATTGTATTCAACAGCTTTATTGACTTTTACAATAACGACTCCTTTGACGCCGGTGCTTCTTCTGTCTATAAGATTATAAACTTTGATTTAATTGACGTACTTGTCATACATACCGAAAGCTTCTGCAACAAATCCATTATCGACGGAATTGTCTGTGACGCAAAAGCAAATGATGTCCCTGTTATTCTTATTGACCGTGAAGCAGAAGGCTGTTTTTCCATTGTAGGCGACTATGAATCTGCGCTTGAAACAGTAATCAATCACATAATCAAGGAACACGGCGCAAAGGACCTTTTCTTTATCGGCGGCAAAAAGGACAACGACCAGTTTTCCGAAAGCCGCATAAAGTGTTTCAGAAAGGTACTTGAAGAAAACGGGATTCCTTTTGATGAGAATAAAACAGGATACGGCGAATACTGGGACGAACCCACAAAGCAGATTATCCGCAATCTTCTCAAGGACGGAAGAAAACCGCCCGAAGCCATTATCTGTGCAAATGACTACATGGCTTTTGCCGCCTGCGATGAGCTGCGTGCAAACGGATATACAGTACCCGACGATGTTATTGTTACAGGGTATGACGGCGTCCCCGCCGCTGAGCATTTCTCACCGCAGCTTACTACCTGCGTGGAGAACCTTGAAACTCTTGCGGAAGCCTGCCTTGAAGCAGCGGATATGGCACTTAACGGTGAAAAATGCTGCACTCTGAAAAATAAATTCGTTCCACGCATTTCCGAATCATGCGGCTGCAGAAGACTTACTCAGGAGCAGTTCCGTGATACTGCCGTTGAATTGTATTCCACTCTTGATGAGATACAGATTCACGAAGATTTTATGTATTCCTGCATTAATCAGATGCTTAATATAAGGGATATGAACGACCTTCATACTTCCCTTTCAAAATGTATCCTTGAAAACTCATACATCTGCCTTAACAGCGACTTTGTGGCTTCTGTAATCGAGAACAAGGATAAGTGCCACAGTATACCGTCAGATGAGCTGATTGTAATTCCCTCCAGCTATTCATATTCCGAGGCAGGAAAGGTAAGCAAGATACAGCTTTCTGAGCTTATTCCGAATTTTGACAGATGGATTGACGACAAGAACTCATTTATTCTCAGTGCGGTTTATGTGGGAGATAACGTATGCGGCTACTACGCATTCAAAACAGATAATATAACAGGTGCAAGCCATAAGATAAAACGTGTACTGAACACGGTAAATATTGCATTTACGGTTGCTATAAATTATTTCCGCCAGCTCAGTATGAGACTCAGCATAAAGCGTTCATCGGTCATCAATCCCATAACCGACCTGCCTAACCTTAAAGGTACTGCTGCATGGTTTGAGGAATTTGCAGGGCCCGATAACCGTGATAAAACATTTACAATTTCAGTTTACGGACTCCCTAAATACACTTATATTCTGGAAAATTACGGTATAAGCGCCGCTGAGGAAGCAGTGAAGCTTGCCGCTAACGCTCTTCAGCTTGCAAACACCGAAAACTGCTTTATAGGACATATCTCCGAAGATGAATTTGTAGTTATAAATTACTATGATAATTCATCGGAAATAAGTGATGTCATAAATAAAGCCACCGCTGTTTTCTTCAGCGCTATCGAGGGCTACAACTCCAAAAGCGGAAAGAAATACTTTGTAGAGGTAAACTGCGGCTGTACTGTTGTAAACCCCGGCTGGGACGGTTCACTTGAAAGCTTTATCAAATTTGCAAACGGCGAGATGTATATGAACCGCCTGAAGCAGGGCATGGGCTCGGCAGTAAAGAAGGAAGAAGCTCCCAAGGTTCAGTACAAGGCTTTTGAACTGCTTATCGAAAAGAACCTTTTCCACTATCATTTCCAGCCTATTGTAAACGCTAAAAACGGTGAAATCTTCGCTTATGAAGCACTTATGCGCACGGATTCAAGCATCGGTATGAACCCTCTTGAAATCCTTGACGCAGCCAAGGAATACAGTCGACTTTATGATGTTGAAAAAGCAACAATGTTCAATGTCATGGAATATTTTTCTGAGCATTCTGAAAAATTCGGAGACAGAAAGCTGTTTATCAATACTATTCCCGGACATTTCCTCAACGATGATGATATTGATGTACTTTCCGAAAGATACAGCAGCTGTATGGAACATTTTTTCTTTGAACTTACAGAGCAGGATACCGTACCTGACGCTGAGCTGGAAAAACTCAGCCGCCTCAGCGGTGTTTCCGAGCGTAATAATATTGCTATTGACGATTACGGAACAGGACACTCCAACATCGTGAACCTTATGAGATACTCACCTCAGGTTATAAAGATTGACCGATTCCTTATAACGGATATTCACAAGAATCAGAATAAGCAGCATTTTGTACGCAGTACTATCGAATTTGCAAAGCTTAACAATATCATGGTTCTTGCAGAAGGCGTGGAAACCTCAAATGAGCTTCACACACTTATAGATTTAGGTGTTGATTTTATTCAGGGCTTCTATACAGGGCGTCCTGCGCCCGAACCTGTCCCTGCAATTGCAGAAGAAATCAGGCAGGAGATTATAAGCGCAAACCCGCTTTATTGATTCAGAAAATACATACAGACAGCAAAAATCACCCCGACGTACATATCGTCGGGGTGATTTTGTCTCAGTTATGTATTATTTTCAGATAATTCCTTATGTATAGCTTCAACCTTAGGACGTGCCTCAATAAATACCTCGGCTATAATAGGGTCAAAATCCTGACCGCTTCCCTGTGCAATTATCTCAAAGCACTTATCCATGGACATTGCCTCACGGTAACAGCGGTTTTCGGAAATTGCGTCAAACACATCCGCAACTGCCATTATGCGTGCGGAAAGAGGGATTTCCTTTCGCTTGAGTCCGTCGGGATAACCCTTGCCGTTCCATTTTTCATGATGATAACGGGCAACCTCAAATGCCATTTTTCGGTAATCCTCATCTCCCAGATTACGAAAGCTTTCCCTGATAATATCTCCGCCCTTTGCAGCGTGAAGCTTCATCTGTTCATACTCTTCATCGGTGAGTCTGCCCGGCTTGCGCAATATCGCATCGGGAATACCGATTTTTCCTATATCGTGCATAGGCGCTGCCTTTACCAGGTCATTTATATAATCACTTGTAAGGACATCATCATAGTATCTGTGACTGTAAAGCTCATCGGCAATAAGCTTTACATAACGGCTGGTGCGTTTGATATGTCCGCCTGTATTTCCGTCACGGTTTTCAACCAGATTTGCAAAGCTCATAACTGTTTCACGGTGATATTCGGAAAGCGTATGAAGGTGAGGGTCTTCCTGATTCATATATAAACCGATTATAAAAACAGTTACAGCAATGCAGGAAAGAAGAGTTTCGGGGAAAACCATCTGGATTGTTGCCACAAGCACAAGAGCAATCAGGTATGTGAAAAGGCTTATTCTTTTGCCCGAAGCGATGTAACGCCAGCCCTTGACAAATACTGCCAGCGACATAAGGAAATAAATCGCCGCAGTTATAAAGCAGGTGTATGCGGAAAAACCTCTCGAATAGAAAGTGGTTCTACCCTGAATATACTCAACGGAACCTAAGTTTGCAAAAACCAGTATTATGTTGATTACAAAGGGTGCATAGAACAGAATCCTGAAACGTTTTTTTCTCGGGAGCATATCCGTAATTTTAGTCATGTACAGGAACATAGCAAAAATAACGGTATCAATGCTAACGAAAAACAAACCATGTAATACCAGATTCAGTATGGGATTAATTTTATCGAGATTGTTGACTGTATATGCGGTAAGGCCGTCAAGTATAACGCTTACAAGACCGATTGTATATATCTCGTCAAAGAACGTATCCTTAAGGTTATGATTACATTCCTTACATTCCCTGAGGTAGATTACACCTATATACAGAAGTATAAAAAGGCATCCTAACTGTAATTTACAATGCTCCATTCAAATTCCCCTTAAAATTGTTATAAAACATTTGTTTTAAATTGATTATAGCATATAATCATCAATGTGTCAATAATGTGTCAGCCTTCGAGAAACACTCGCAGACAAGGAAAAAGCCCGATAGACGTACGAGGGTACGTTGAGGGCTTTTGACGAAGTAAGCAAAACTTTTGTATAAGATTTTTAATTTTAGACTTGCAAAAATCTGCTGAACTGCATTTTTTTGCGGCGCGTGGGTTTATCGACAGGCTGAGCGCCGCTGTTTATCACAGCGGCGCTCACATATCTTTTTAAGGAGAATGAAATTATCTGAGTTTTCTGTCATAAAGAAGTGCGGCTATAAGCACAACAAAGACTGAACCAACGTTGTGGACAAGTGCGCCTGTTGTTGGATTAAGAAGCTCCATTACAGAAAGTATGATTGCCGCAAAATTGATAAGGAGCGAAAGTGTAATGCTGAATCTGATTGTATTTACAGTTGCCTTGGAAAGTCTCTTCAGATAGGGTATGCAGCTTATATCGTCGCTCATAAGGGCAATATCTGCCGCTTCAACCGCAATATCACTGCCCATGCCGCCCATAGCAACACCTACGCAGGCAGTTTTAAGTGCAGGTGCGTCATTTACACCGTCGCCTATCATGCACACCTTTTTCCCATCTTTCTGAAGGGAAACGATACTGCTTACCTTTTCTTCGGGAAGAAGCTCGGCACGTACCTCAGTAATACCTGCCTGCTCCGCAAAATATGCTGCTGTACGGCGGTTGTCACCTGTAAGAAGTACTGTACCTACTCCTGCAGAGGAAAGCGCAGTGGTCATTTCCGCAGCATTCTCACGAAGTACATCGGAAAGTGCAATAACACCTGCAACTCTGCCGTCAACTGCTGTTATTACCGACGCTTTGCCCTCGGAGCGGAGCGCTTCAAGCTTCATAGCTGCTTCTTCGGTTATTTCAATGTCTTTTTCACGAAGATACTTCTCACTGCCGCAGCAAAGCGCCTTACCGCTGACGTCTGCGCTGATTCCCTTTCCCGCTTCCATTCTGAAATCGGAAGGTTCACAGAGAGCGATATCATTCTTTCTTGCATAAACGGTTATCGCCTTACCGAGAGGATGCTCGCTGAGCGCTTCGGCAGAAGCGGTGAGTGTAAGGAGTTCATCTGATGAAACCGCACTGTCAAGTGAAATTACGTCACTTACCTCAAGTCTTCCGTAAGTAAGTGTACCGGTCTTATCAAAAGCAATTGTATCTACTGTATTCATTTTTTCAAGTGCTTCGCCTGATTTTATAATAACACCGTGCTTTGTAGCCTGACCTATTGCCGCCATAATTGCAGTTGGAGTTGCAAGAACAAGCGCACAGGGGCAGAATACAACAAGTACTGTAACTGCAACGATAACATTCTGCTTCAGTATACCTGCAACCAGAGCAACAACCATTGCCAGCGGCACAAGCCAGCTTGCCCACTTATCAGCAGTTCTTTGCATAGGCGCCTGATTTTCTTCTGCTTCCTTAACCATTCTTATAAGCTTCTGCAAGGAGGAATCCTCGCCTACACTTACCGCCTTTATGTCAACTGAACCGAAACGGTTGATTGTTCCGCAGAATACGCTGTCGCCGATTTCCTTATCAACAGGCAAGGATTCACCTGTCATTACCGACTGGTCAACGGAGGTCTGACCATTAATTATTTCACCGTCAACAGGGATTGTCTCACCGGGGAGAACACGAAGGATATCCCCTGCCTTTATTTCCTCGGCAGGTATCATTTCTTCAACACCGTTATTTATTCTTCTTCCCTGTTGAGGCGCAAGTCCTATAAGCTTTTTAAGACCCTTACGTGCTCTGGCAGTTGTCTTTTCTTCAAGAATTTCACCGATTGCCATAATGAATGCAATTTCACCTGCGGCGAAAATATCGCCTATTATAATGGAGGCGATCATTGCAATGGAAATAAGCAGCGCAGAGGTGATTCGACCGATTCCCTTGCCTGTTATAAGAGCATATATTGCATAATACAGCACAGGAAAACCTGATATTATGGCAGGAATCCAGGCAGGATTCAGATATGCAGGAAGTTCAATTCCCATAATATGAGGAATAAGACTTGCGAGAAGAAAAATACCGCCGATTATTACCGCAGGCAGACTTTCACATTTTTCACTTATGCTGTCCAGAGTGTTTAAAAACTTTTTCATAATATGCCCTTTCTTGTTGACAATTTGTTTCTTATATGATAAAATGTTAGTTACCGAACATCTTGTTTGATTATATTGTATCTTTTATTTACGATAAAGTCAACAATCAATTCGGCCGTATTGTAAGATAACGAACATTTTTGAATATTTGTTTGTTTCGGGAGGGCTTATGGACAGACGTCAGGTAAAAAGCAGAACTGCAATTTTCAAGGCATTCAGCATACTGCTTGAAAAAAAGCGATACGAACACATAACCGTTCAGGAGATAATTGACGAAGCCGATGTTGGGCGCAGTACATTCTACGCTCATTTTGAAACAAAGGATATGCTTCTCAGAGAAATGTGCGGTGATATTTTTGACCATATCTTTACGGGCGACCCCTGTGATAGAAGCACCTGCAGTCAGCGTGGTGTCTGCGACTGCGGCGGTCTTTGCGACACAAATGTCCAATGCGGCAGCGGCGCTCTATGTAAATACGAAACAGGTACCCCCGACCTGCAGGCTAAGCTTGCACATATTCTGTGGCATCTGAAGGAAAGCAAAAGCAATATAGTGGGAATTCTTACCTCAGAAAGCGCTGACCTTTTTATGAACTATCTAAAGGAATATCTGTGGAAGCTGTTTAAAATGTATCTTCCGGATTTTCACGTTGATGTACCCGAAAATTTCCTGCTGAATCACCTTGTGGGAAGCTTTGCGGAAACTGTAAGGTGGTGGGTCGGTATAAATATGGAAACCACACCTGAACAGACGGCAAAATACTTTATGGAAATGACTGAAACACACTGAAAAACAAATGGAAATAAGGGTTGTGCAAGGCGAGCCGCCTTTTATAAGAAATGATTAATCCCGCAGTTGTAAAACAGCGGGATTAAAAACTTATATACGGCGGTCACGATAACACAGCCCTTATTTTTTACGCTTTTCCGAATACAGCTGTTACATACATGAATCCGTCTTTGATTTCCGCAAAAACCTCACCGTTCATCTTATGCATAAGCTGTCGGCAGATATAAAGCCCGAGACCGCTTCCCTTCTTGCTTGCGGTATTCGGCCCTCGCCAGAAGCTGTCAAAAATATGCGGAAGGTCAGTATCGGGAAAATTGCAGCCGCTGTTTTTTACAGTTATGAGGCAGCAGCCGTCCTCCTCGGAAAAGCTTATATCAATGCTCCTGCCATCGCCGTATTTTATGGCATTTTCCATTATATTCTGCATAACCTCCACGCTTCGGTCAATATCACCGCAAAGCAGGCAGTTTCCATAACCGCCCACAGTAAAATCCGTTTTTATAAGCGACAGCTTTTCACCGTAATAAGCAGCAATTCTGTTTACAAGCTCAGAAAGGTAAAATTCGCTCATATTAACGTCAAGACTCAGAAATTCCTCTCTCGACGCTGTAATAATCTGTGAAACATAGCTTTCGATTTCATCAGCCTTTGCGTTGATATTTTCTGCGATTTCAAGCTGTTTTTCACGGCTTTCGTAAAGCCCCTTTGAAAGCGCCTTTGAGTAAAGCTTTATTGCTGAAAGAGGTGTTTTTATATCATGAGACAAGGACAACAGAAGCGTTTTCTTTTCTTTCTGCAGATTAAGCTCACGCTCCTTCTGCTGTTCCATATTTTCACGGAGCATATCCACGCCCCAGATAAACCGTCCGAAAAAGCGGTTTTTGTTTTCCTTTACAGGCGGAGCAAGATTGCCTCTTGAAAGCTCATAGGGCACGTCTGAAAGCTGTTCAAAGGGTTTCAGAATTCTGAACCTTACGTAAAGCAGAACCCCGGTTATCAGAACCGTCATAATACCGAGGATAACATTTACTGTTATTATAACACTTGTCCTGTCTGCACCGCTGTCCGTTCTGTAATCAATGCGGTACAGAACGCCGTTTATTTCACGGATAACATAGTCACTGTCCGCATTGTAAAAGTCATCAACGTCACCGTACCTTGAAACTCCCGTTACATACGCACAGCTTGCAAGGTCGGTAATTTCAAGGCTGTCCTTTTCGATTTCACGGACAATACGGCTTATTTCCACACGATAAGGTCTGCCGCCGTTATCATTTTCTTTCAGCAGTATCACGTTGGCGGCAACGAATAGTGCAATCACCGCCAGCATCACAATTACAGAGATTCTGTTAAATGTCTTCATATTTATAGCCCACTCCCCATACCGTCATAATCTTTGCAGGATTCTTCGGGTCGTCTTCTATCTTCTGACGAAGCCATTTTATATGTACCGTAAGGGTTTGCTGTTCGGAAAAGCTGTCACTGCCCCATATCTGATTGAAAAGATATTCCTTGCTTAAAGCTTTACCCTTATTTTCCATAAGCAGTACAAGAAGTTCATATTCCTTGGCAGTCATATCAATCGGTATATCATTTTTGCAGACAGTATGGCTTACTTTATTTATGCGTATATCACCGCAGGAGATTTCATCAACTGCATATCTCCGCTTGAAAATACCGCCGATTTTTGCAAGCATAATGTCAATATCATAGGGCTTTTCAATGTAGTCGTCTGCACCCAGCACAAGTCCGTTAAGCTTATCTTCCTTTTCGGTTTTTGCACTGACAATGAGAATAGGCGTGTCATTTTCCTCACGGATTTTTCTGCACACCGCAAAGCCGTCAATTCCCGGGAGCATTATATCCAGCACAATAAGCCTTGCGCCGTACTTTTCATACAGCGACAAGGCCTTTTCACCTGTTTGTGCAACCGATACCGTGTAATTCTCCGCACGGAGAAAATCACACAGCAGGTCTGCAAGCTCTTTATTATCTTCAACTATAAGAATATCGGTCATAATTATTACCCCTCATACGTCATGCCTGCGGCATGCCACCTTCTCCCAAGGGAGAAGGCTTTTTTATATGCCTCACCAGCCGAGTTCCAAAAGCCAGTTATTAAGCGATCTTTCACGCTCCCTCATCTGAGAAGCATTTGTGTACTTATCTAAATTATACTCGCCTTTTATGTTTCCGTCAACTATATACATGACTCTTGTGCATTTCGCCGCAACCTTAACGTCGTGAGTAACAAGCATAATTGTTGTGCCGTCATTGTTGAGTTTTGCAAGCTCCTCCATAACCTCGTCGGAGCTGGTACGGTTGAGTGCGCCTGTAGGCTCATCTGCGAAAATCATTCTGGGATTATTAATCATGCTTCGGCAGATACACGCACGCTGAAGCTGACCGCCTGAAACCTCGTTGATGTCGTTGTCGGCAATGTCGATTATACCCAGCTTACGCATTAATTCATGTCCCCGCTGTACCGTTTCCCTGCGTGTTTCGGTGTTCTTCTTAGATTGTACCGCAGGAAGTATGATGTTGTCAAGTACCGTCAGATTTTTCAGCATATACATCTGCTGGAAGATAAATCCCATTTCGTCAAGCCTTAAATCCGAAAGCTCCTTATCACCCATTTCAGCAATGTTCTTTCCGCAGAATGTTACCTCTCCCGAGGTTATAGCGTCCATACCCGAGACAGTATATAAAAGTGTGGATTTACCAGAGCCTGAGGGCCCCATAACTGCAACCATTTCGCCCTCGGAAACAGTGAAGTTTACGTTTTTCAGAACGTTGTTCTGACGTTTGTTTACGATATATGTCTTGCAGAGGTCTTTTGCTTCTAAAATATTCATAGTAGTGTCCTTTCTTACTCAACACCTGCTGTGTCGGAGGATTTGATTTTTCTTGTGTAAAGTGATGTCAGAAATGCGCTTGCGGTTGTTGTAACGAGAATTACAAGGGGGAAAATAAGATACATTTCAACAGGGTCAATAACATAATCAACCGCAAGCTCCATACCAATCATTTTAAAAATCGGGTCAATACAAAGGTGTGTTAAGGGCATTGCAAAAATTTCGCCGATAATTACCGCAATTATTCCAACGAATAAAAATCTTAATGTGTGGTAAGCATAGATTTTTCCGCTGCGTGTGCCTATTGCCTTCATAAGTGCGATTTCGCCCTGTTCCTTTGCAATAAAGGAACGTTCCATAAGCACGGTAATAAGCGCTGATAAAACGATTCCGAGGACAGCCACAAGAGATTTTACCGCTTCGAGGGTTTCCGCTACGCCGAGCATATCCGCTATAGTCTCAGCGCAGGTTTTTATATTTTCATAATCGGGGAAAATCCTCTGAATTTCGTCGATTCTCCGTTCAATTTCTTCGCTGTCGGGATTATCGGTAAACATAATCTGTGTACCTATGCTGCCGTTTGACTGAACATAGTTGATTTCTTCATCAGAACGGAGTCTTATACCATATCCTTGTTGATTCATTGACTGAAAGAATGCCGTAATAATGTATTTCTTATCTCCGTCAACAGTTTTAATCGTAACTGTATCGCCGATATTGGCTTTTAATTTATCCGCTGAAATTCGTGTAATTGCAATTTCGTTAGTGTTCTGCGGTGCTGAACCTGCCGTGTATTCGTACATATCCATTGTTGTGCCTGCGCCATGATAAATTGTAACATTACTTTCGTTATCTCCGAAAACAACGGGCAAAGTGAATATCATCTCCTGATAGCATTTTGCGGGAATACCATTTTCAGCAAGGGTTTGCTCCATATCATCAAGATGCTTTTCAAGCTTTTCCTGACCGCCCTCCAGCATACATTCCATAATTATTTTACTGTCAAGATATATGTCGCAATCTGCCCAGCCAAATGCGGTAGCAAGGCTGTCGCTGTTCATAGTGGAAACGGTTGCCGAAAGCATAAGCAACAGCGACAGACAAAGGAAGAATGTAAGTGTGATAATACTGTAACGCCTGGGGCTGCTTACAATATCGTTAAGCGCAAGAAAAGGTGTTGCGTGGAGCTTTGATTTACCGAGGCTCATAAGGCTCTTTTTGCGGAAACGCTCGCCCGTCTGACCGTTTCGTATAGCGTCAATAGGCGTCATTTTCTTTACCTTGCCCGTACAGCCGTAGCAGAACAGCAGGATTACCGCAATTACAAGCACCGCACAGAGAACATTTATAAAAATCGGGTTCTGATTACCTATAATAATAGATTGTGAGGAAACGCTCATAAGCATTTCGCTGAACGGAAAGCTCAGAGCAAGGCCGAAAACTGCACCTATTACGGAAAGTCCTGCATATTTCACAAGGTATAAGCCTCTGATTTTGAAATTACTGATACCGATTGCTTTCATAACGCCGATTTCACGGAATTCCTCGGAAAGGGTAAAGGTGATAGTGAAATGAAGGACTACGAATGCTATAGCAATAAGGATTAAGCTTACTACAAGAAGCAGACCGACTACTATCATATCAAAAATATAGCTGAATTCCATCTTAGCTCTGTCCATTGTGAAAACGCTGTTATCTACAAGCGGCTTTATCTGTGTCAGAACTGTATCAATATCTGAAGAATGTATATAGACAAGACTTCCGCCGTAGTATGCCTCAGTGTTTTCGGCAGAAATGAGACTGTTGTAATCCTCTTCACTTATGATATATCGGGTTATAGTCAGTTGATTTGAACCGAAAAGAGCGTCCTTTATTTTATCTGCAAGGGTAAGCTCACAGCTTACACCGTTTATTTCAATGGTAAGCTTTTCGCCGACCTCAATGCCAAGGGCGTCAGCCTCGCCCTCTTTCATATAAAATTCGCCCTGCTTTACCGTTTCAAGGATACTGCCGTCGGAAAGAAAATAGTTCATGGCAATATCGCTGTGAACTATATTTGTACCGCCTGTAACAACTATACTTTCATCTTCAAAGATAAAATTATCGGGTGCTAAAAAAAGCATATTTTCCGTTGTATAGCTATCTGCCGCACTTGCTAAACTCACCGTTTCATCAATATCAACAGAGAGATTTTTGTTCATTGTAACCGCAAGATAATCAGGCGCATTGGACATTTCAAAATAATCGTCCAGAGCCGTTGTAACGCTTATGATGTTATTTACGCTTGAGGAAACGAACATTGTTGCAAGTATAATAAATACCAGCAGTATTACGTTCATTGCCCTCTTTCGTTTTAGGTCTTTTTTCAGAATGTTAAGATACATTTTTATGCTCCTTTCATCGTTGTGACCTCAGTATAACACAGAAATTATTAAATAATCCTTAAATTTTTAAAGGAAAACAGGTTATCACCAACGGGATGATAACCTGTTTTTATGAGTTTTACATTTTTCGATTATTTGTCGCCCTTACGACGCTTCTTTGTAAAGAATGCAGCCAATGCAGATGCACCTGCTCCAAGTAAGGATGTAAGCGGAGCGGATACACCTGTATCGGGATTGTGAATACTGTCGGCATCTGCACCGTTTCCAAGCGGAACAGAATATTCATCGAACAGAATCGTATCCGAGTCAAGTTCTTCGTTTGAAACATCTTCATCGGAAGCGCCTGCATTAGAAATTTCGCCCAACGGAACAGCAGAATCGCCAAACATTTCGTAATCCGAACCTATATCACCGTCAGAATCAGAGTCGCTGTCAGAATCGGAATCACTGTCAGAATCTGCGTCACTGTCAGTGTCTGAATCACTATCGGAATCTGTATCGCTGTCGGAGTCAGAGTCGCTGTCGGAGTCTGTATCACTGTCGGAGTCAGAGTCACTATCGGAGTCTGCATCACTATCGGAATCTGTATCGCTATCCGAGTCAGAGTCACTGTCGGAATCTGTGTCGCTGTCAGCGTCACTGTCAGCGTCAGAGTCACTGTCTGTGTCTGAATCGCTGTCTGTGTCTGAATCGCTGTCTGTGTCTGAGTCGCTGTTTGTGTCTGAATCACTGTCAGAATCCGTATCGCTGTCTGCGTCGGAATCACTGTCGGTGTCGGAGTCGGTGTCGGAGTCAGAATCACTGTCTGTATCAGCATCACCGTCGGAATCTGTGTCGCTATCTGTGTCAGAGTCGCTATCCGAGTCAGAGTCACTGTCGGAATCTGTGTCGCTGTCGGAGTCAGAATCACTGTCGGAATCTGCATCGCTATCTGTGTCAGAGTCACTGTCCGTGTCTGTGTCACTATCAGATTCTACATCGCTATCTGTGTCAGAGTCACTGTCGGAGTCTGTATCGCTGTCTGCGTCGGAATCACTGTCGGTGTCGGAGTCAGAATCACTGTCTGTATCAGCATCACTGTCGGAATCAGAATCGCTGTCTGCGTCGGAATCACTGTCGGAATCAGAGTCGCTATCAGTGTCTGAATCACTGTCTGCGTCAGAGTCGCTATCGGAGTCTGTGTCACTATCAGCGTCAGAGTCACTGTCTGCGTCAGAGTCACTGTCCGTGTCTGTGTCACTATCAGATTCTACATCGCTATCTGTGTCTGAGTCGCTGTCGGAGTCAGAATCACTGTCAGAATCCGTATCGCTGTCTGCGTCGGAGTCACTGTCGGAATCTGTGTCGCTATCCGAGTCAGAGTCACTGTCGGAATCTGTGTCGCTGTCTGTATCAGAGTCACTGTCGGAATCAGAGTCAGTGTCGGAATCTGTGTCGCTGTCTGTATCAGAATCACTGTCAGAATCGGAATCACTATCGGAGTCTGTGTCGCTATCGGAATCTGTATCGCTATCCGAGTCAGAGTCACTGT
>CAZGRB010000030.1:0-15839 GCA_964527695.1 uncultured Ruminiclostridium sp. | reverse complement strand
AAAGCTACGAGAACAAGCAGTAACTCCTACACCTGAATAAGAGAATCCGGAGCAATGGGTTTCATTGCTCCGGATTTGTTTATATGATTTTGCCTATGGGCGCATTATCAAGAATTGCCGCACTGTTACGGCAGATTCGTGAAAACTCCTCTTGGCCGAATTTTGAAATAATCTTATTTTCCGCTTTACCGAACAGAGGCGGACGGTTGTCCATGTTATGGGCGTCGGTGCCCAGAACGCTTATGAATCCGTCCTTAATAAGCTTTGCGGTCTTTCTTTTGCCGAATAATCCCATTTCAGCTGCCGATCTGCAGTTAAGCTGACACACCGCTTTACCGAAGTTCAGAAGCTGTTCAAATTCTTCGCCTGTATTTCCGAAAGCCGTGTATCTTTCAATATGAGCAAGTATCAGCTTCTGACTGCAGTTGTTTATAAATTTGCTGTAACCGCTGAAGAAATTGTGATAGAAATGCTCAAATGGAAGCTCAAGCAATACATAATCCGTGCCCTCCACCGAAAGTTTTCCGAAATCAGGGTCGGAAGACAGTGACGGATAAAAATAAACCTCCGCACCCAGCAGCAGCCTCGGACAGTTTTCCATGCCCTCCACAGCGTCACACAGCTTTTCATAAGAAGCCGCCCTGCGTTCCAGAAAACAGCTGATATTCTCGTCCTTACGGTAAAAATGCGGCGTAAGCACAACAGTTTCCACCCCGTCGTCATAAAGCTTTTTCAACATTTCAACCGACATATGGGTGTTTTGGGCACCGTCATCCATTCCGGGCAGTATGTGTGAATGAAAATCCGTTCTTTGCATAATAATCCTTTTTCAGAAATAATTTCAAGGCAATATTGCCATAACTGAATTATACTATCTGACAGCTGTTATGTCAAGCATGATTTTAACCGCGGTTTACACACAGCATTATTGACATTAACAGTCATTTATGCTATAATTATTGTGTAATTCTATGTCCTGTAATATTCAGGCTATTGATGCCCGAGGAGAGAAATATGGAAGAAACCTTAGATATCAGTTCATTGCTGAAAACTCTGAAAAAACATTTCATTGCTGTTATTACAATTGCACTTATTACAGGAATCGCCTCCTTTCTTGTATCAAATTTTCTGGTTACAAAAAAATACGAATCCTCTGCAATGCTTTACGTTGAAAACAGCCAGAATACTTCAGAATCAGTAAACATAAACGACATCAATGCTGCACAGAAGCTTGTAAATACTTGTCAGATACTGTTCAAAAGCGGAACGGCACTTGACACTCTTATAGAAAATCTCGACCTTCCCTATACAAAAAAGGAACTGACCGAGATGATTACTGCTACCTCTGTAAACAGCACTGAAGTAATGCAGCTTATTGTTGAAAGCGAAGACCCTGTGGAAGCACAGCTCATTGTCAATGAGCTTGTGGAAATTTCAAAAAGCGAATTCAACCGCATTATAAAATCAGGTTCAATTGAGGTTGTTGAACTCGGGGAAATCAACCCCGTTCCCTCCTTTCCCGATGTAAGGCTCATTACCCTTATCGGTTTTGTGCTGGGATTTATAGCGGCGTATGCAATCTTCTTTGTCCGTGATATGCTTGACGTTGCGGTAAAGCACGACGATAACCTTGCAAAAATGTACGATGTTCCCGTATTTGCTGAAATCATGGAATTTGACAGTGCTACAAGCGGCGGAAAATACGGCTATTCAAGCTACGGCTACGGCAGAAAATCACGCAGAATCAGAGCGTCTGACGGAAAGTTCAGCGAGCGTCTTCTTTCCGACAACACACCCTTTGCAATCAGCGAAGCATATAACAGCGCAAGAACAAATACCATGTTCGCCGTTGCACACGCACCCAAGAAAATTATCGCAGTTACCAGTTCCAATCCCTCCGAGGGCAAGAGCACAACCTGTTCAAACCTTGCAATTTCCTTTGCGAATGCAGGCTTTGAGGTTCTTCTGGTTGAATGTGATTTAAGAAAGCCTACAATGGCTAATAATTTCAACCTTACAAACAAAATGGGACTTTCCGCAATTCTCGGCGGCTTCTGCAGTGTTACAGACGCACTTAATTCCTATGTTTTAAGCGGTCTGGATATTATCACAGCGGGCGAAATTCCTCCGAATCCCTCCGAGCTTCTCGGCTCTGAAGCTATGAAATCGTTCCTTATTGCGTCGGCTCAGAATTATGACTACGTGTTCCTTGACACGCCGCCTGTAAATGTGGTTACCGACTCACAGCTTATGAACGAGGATATCGCAGGAATTGTGTTCACAATCCGTGAAGAAGACACGACTCATCCCGATATACAGAATGCAATGGATAAGATAAAGCTTGCAAAGGGCAAGACTCTGGGCTTTATCAAAACCTTCTGCAAGCCTGAGAAATCAGGCCGTTACAGTAAAAAATATTCCTATAAAGGCTATGGTTATGGCTATGGCGATAACGGCAGCAGTGAAACAAAAAGAGAACCTGCTCCTGCAGCCAATGACTGACAGGAGGATATATGCCTGTTTATCTTGTAATGCTTGCAGCTGTGGTTGCCGCCGGTATTCCGCTTTGCAGCAGAAAATGCGGCAAGGCAGGCAGAATAATATTCTGCCTTGCGGCAGCTCTTATGTTCACCTTTGTTTCCGCCGTCAGATTCAAGGTGGGATATGACTATAACCTTTACGGCGGTCTGTATTTCAATATGAAATACCTTGAATGGGTTGATATTCCCGCACTGAGACAGGAAAAGGGATTTCTTATCCCGTTCTACATACTCAACCTTGCCAATGAGGAATATTATCACGCATTCATTTATACTTCAATTCTTTTCTATCCTACAATCTTCTTTTTAATATACAGGTATTCAAAGTACCCCTGGCTCAGTGCCGCTTCATTCCTCTGTTTCGGAATTTTCTTCAATTCCCTTTGCTTTTTAAGACAATTCCTTGCGGCAACAATAATGCTGTATGCAATGAAATTCATAGAAGGAAAAAGTCCTCTCCGCTTTTTCGCACTTACTCTTATTGCTTCTGCCTTCCACTGGTCGGCGCTTATCTGGCTGGCAATGTATTTCCTTGTGAAAATAAAGCCGGGCTGGATTTACCTGGGAATTGTCACCGCAGGAACAACGGTTTTCTGCTTATTTTCAAGAAAACTCATGTTCTGGTTTATTGACAATTTTGAAATGTACAGCAACTATAACCCCGACACAAATATTGAAGCTTCTCAGGGCTTATCACCGTGGTTTACTGTGATGTTTGCAGTGATTTTTGCAGTAAGCTTTCTGTTCAGAAAAAAACTTGCCGATAAAAACCCTGCAAATATGATTTATCTCAACTGTCTTATGTATACAGTTGTTTTCGAGGCTATGGGCACTCGTCATGCGATTCTTTCAAGATTTGCACTGCTGGTTTGCCTGCCGCCAATACTCTATATGCTCCCTGACCTTGTTGATTCAGTCCGTGAGTATATTGAGGAAAAATTCAGCGGAACGAAAAAGCTTAAACCTGTCCGTACCGTAACTGCGGTGTCTGCGGCGTTGTTTTCCCTCATCTGCTTCATTCTGCTGATTCAGAACAACTACAACGGCGTAAACCCTTATGTTTCCCAGTTCCATAAAACTGAGGAAATATTTGTGGAATACACGGATGCGCCCTCTGCAACTGCCACAGCTGCGGATGACTCTGCAGAAACGGATATAACTGCGGAAAGCAATACTGTGTCACCTCCGCAGACAACTGTACCGCAGGAACAGACCGAAACCAATGACCCTGCCGATAATCCTGCTGAGCTTGAAGAGGATATCCTGAACGCTCTTGAACAGCTGGAATAAAGGATATAAAAATGAACGAAACTGTTTCCACAAATAAAAAACACGGCTCTTTGCCTGACGATATGCTTCTGACCTTTCTTATGACCTTTACCTTTGCCGCTTACAGCTACGAGGAAAGAATAACGGAAGGCATAATGAAGCTGTTCGGAATGCTGATTTTTGCTGCTTTTATCCTTACATGGATAATCGTTGCAGTAAAAAACGGAACAGAAAAGAAAAAAGGCTTTGCGGTCTACTCTGCTGCCTGCTGGCTTATTCCCCAGCTTATAATTGTTCTTTTCTATAACGGCCCACAGTTTTTCAGGCACAGTGTTATTATCTACACTCTTTCCGAGTTCTCCGCTTTTTTCAGCACAAGACCTGCCGAACTACTGGGAATATACTCGGGAACAACCACGGAAATGGCATTTATAATTATACTTCTCGCCGTTTTCGGTTCATTCTTTGCAGGCTTCGCTTTCACCAAAGAAAGAGAACGCCAAAAACAAAGTTAATTTGCGTCAGTTGACGTTGATTATAAAAATATCACAAAGGAGAAATGCCACTATGAAGAAATACACCAAGAGAATTACTTGTATCGCATTAGCTGTTGCCGCAGCTGCCACACTTACTTTAGCTGCATTTGCTGCCGAATATGCAAGCGCACCCAGCTTCTCCGATACACCCTCGCAGTCCACAAACGTTACAACAAGCGACCTGAACGAAGCTATCAATGATGCTTCCGAAAACGAAGACGGTGTGCCTGTTGCAAAAATCGAAGCTTCCTCCACAGATAACCTTACACTTTCCGCAACTGTTATGAAAACACTTGCTGATAAGGGAGAGGTAATCCTTCAGATTGATACTGACGAAGTTACAATCGAAATTGACGCTTCCACAATTGAAAACACAAAGAAGATAAACCTTTCCATGAATGTTCAGAACACTTCAAACAGAACAGTTGTAAGCTTCAAAAGCTCTGCTGAATTCGGCTGCGAAGTAAAGGTTATCATCAAGGACTGCAAAATGTCTGCAACAAAGCTTGAAAACGCAAGCGTATACTTTAACGGCTATGATATGGGCTCTGTTGAATTTACAGAAGACGGACTTCCTTTCTTTATTGCAACAGAGGGCGGCAGATACGAAATCAAGTAATTGATATAACAGTCTGTCCTTAATAGATTTATTAAGGACAGTTGCTGAATGCTTCTTCAGGATGAGGAATTATTCAGCAGCTGTCCTTTATATTGTATAAAACAGGGGAATATTCAATGGAAACTTTGGAAAAGCTCGGCACACAGGCAGACAATGATGCGCCTGTGACAGCTGTAAAACCTACAACTGCATATCGGAGAAAACCCGTGTTTGACTTTTTCAAACGCGTTTTTGACGTTGTGGCTTCCTTGTTTGGTCTTATTATTCTGACTCCTCTGTTTATTGTTGTTTCCCTGCTGATTTTTGCAGAGGATAAGGGAAATCCATTTTATTGTCAGACCCGCATCGGCAAAAACGGCAAGCCGTTCAGAATGTATAAATTCCGTTCAATGTGTAAAAACGCCGATGAAATGCTGCCCCAGCTTCAGGAATTTAATGAAGTTGACGGGCCTGTTTTTAAAATAAAGAACGACCCCCGAATTACAAAAATCGGTAAAGCAATACGCAGGTGCAGCATTGACGAACTCCCTCAGTTGCTTAATATTCTTCTGGGCGATATGTCGGTCGTCGGACCACGTCCTCCGCTTCCCAATGAAGTCGAACAATACACCGAGTATCAGCTTCAGCGTCTCAGCATAAAGGGCGGTCTTACCTGTATCTGGCAGGTAAGCGGACGAAGCAATCTCTCGTTTGAGGATTGGGTAGAAATGGATCTGGATTACATCAGAAGACGTTCACCTTTACTGGATTTAAAGCTGATTCTTCTGACAATAAGAATTGTTTTTACAGGCAAAGGAGCCTACTAAGGCGGCGAAGTGCCGCAGTGGATTCTTGCTTTTCACAAAATTTCAAGCACATACAAAGAAACTGCCGTACAAAGTACGGCAGTTCTTTTTTGAATAATTATGATTCGGCTTCTTCGGTAACTGCATCCGCTGCTGCGTTCAGTTCCTTTTCCCATTCATCGAAGCCTTTCTGAACAAGGTCGTATGTATCCTGGCAAACGCTGGGAAGCTTATCGCCCCAGATTCCGCCTGCCTCTCCAAAGCCTTTTTCAAAAGCTTCTCTGAGAGTGGATAATGCATCTGCGTCATCACCTGCAAGGCTCTTTGCAAAATCGAGGATTCGCTGAGCGGTCTTTTCGGCGCCCCAGAAATCTTCAGAATCTGCCTCAATAGGCTCAATATCAAAGCTGCTTAAAATTTCATTAAGCTGAGACTGGACATTGATTTTGTTTCCCTTGACGCTTGCCTGTCCTGTGAGAAGCTGAGACACCATGCTCTTCATGGACTCATTCTTCAGCTGACGGTTGGATTTTACAGTAAATTCCATCTTGTCAGTATTGGCGGAAGCAGTCTTGTCCTCAGAAGGCTTCTGCTCACTTGTAGTACCTGAACGGTTGTCCGTTACGGCGGCCTTTGTGTAAGCAGGTGTAAAAGCAGCTTCAGACTTTACGAACTTGTCGGTATGTTCGGTAGCAAGGGTAGTTGTCTTTTCCTCAGTTGCACGCTCTGCAGGCTTTACTGCAGTTGCAGCAGTCATATTGGAAAGTTCAGCAACTCTTCCAACGCTCATCATACAAATCACTCCTTTATAATTATTCTATTTGTTATATCGTCAATATTTTCTTAAACTTTAGTATTTTCAGACTTGTTTTTCTGTCTGTATGCCCAGAATTTATTCATAAGGAAATTTACAGGTATTGTCACGAACATATTAAGGACAGGACCGATGATTTCAGAAATCTCTTTTTCAGTCATGCTCTCGGGAAGGAAGGTGAAAACACCGCTGAAATAACCGATTGCATCACCCACAAAACCGAAATATTGTCCTATATTCAGCAAATCAATCCACAAAGCGAGCAAAGCACTGTTTATAACGAATCCAAGGGCATACGAAGCATAGGTTTTCAGAAGAACCTGCCACCATATGCGCTTTTCCTTTGTCTCATCCTCCTTGAAAACAAACCTGCTGCCCCAGAAATAAGCATTCAGAACGCTTATTATAAATCCCATTGTATTTGCGACAAGGTAGTGCGCACCGAGAGACACAAAAATCACATAGACAACATAGTTGACCAGCGTATTGGATACTCCCACAAGTCCGAATTTGATAAATTGAATGATATTGCTTTTTCTCATTGTTTCGCCTTTAAGATAATATGCTCTGCAATTTTCTGCAGCGGCAGCTGTGTTATAACAGCGCCCTTTTTAAATGCAACACAGGGCATACCGTAAACCACGCAGGTTTCCTCGTCCTGTCCGATAGTGTACGCTCCTGCATTACGCATTTTTAGCAACCCCTCTGCACCGTCAGCGCCCATTCCTGTAAGGATTGCACCGATTGCATTTGCGCCTGCTGACTGTGCAACGCTTTCAAAAAGCACATCAACCGACGGACAATGCCCTGATACCTTTTCACCAGGCTTACTGGATATATAATACCCACGATAGTCCTTTTCAAGCCGCATCTGCAATCCGCCTGCCGCAACAATTATCTGCCCCTGCTTCAGACGGTCGCCGTCCTCGGCCTCCTTGGCACTCATTGCAGAAATACGGTCAATTCGCTCAGCAAACATTTTTGTGAATGTAGGCGGCATATGCTGAGTAATAATAACAGGCGGAGTATCCGCAGGAAAATTCTTTACAACCTCTACAAGAGCGTCGGTACCGCCTGTACTTGCGCCCAGAGCTATAATAATATCCTTACGGAAGCTGCCTGCCGTAACAATAGGAGTTGCTACAGGCTGAACCGATGTTCTTGGCACAGCAGCTCTGCGTGGCTGCAGCTTTGAAATTTTCGCATATCTTATAATAGTTGCCACGCGGAGGGCAAATTTATCCAGTTCGTCCCTTGACCAGCCCGTAGGCTTACGGATAAGGTCAACTGCACCTGCATTTATTGCTTCAAGTGAAGTTACGGAAGAGGAAGTAATAACTACAACGGGAATGGAATAGGATAACACAAAGTTTTTAAGAAAATCCGTTCCGCTCATTCCCGGCATTTCCACATCAAGTGTTACTACATCAGGATTCAGGCTGCGGATTTTCTCCTTTGCCGTCGCCGCATTCATTGCTGTGGCAACAACCTCAATGCCATCTGTATTATTAAGCGCTGTACTCATATAATTAAGGAATACAGGTGAATCATCAACCACCAATACCTTAATAACGTTCGCCATAAAGACGCTCCTTACTTATATATATTGCAAGGCAGCGCTGCAATATACAGCGTTGCCTTAGTACGGTTTCTGATAAATAGCGGGCTTGATATATTTATACCCTGTTGCGTCACGTGGTATGCTCTCGGCATGACCGATGAACAAATATCCGCCCGGAGCAAGAACATCGTAAAATCTGTTTACAAGCTCTACTTTTGTTTCTGCGTCAAAATAAATCATAACGTTGCGGCAGAAAATCAGGTCAAAGGGATGCTTTTTATAGGGAATACTGTCCATAAGGTTGAAAACCTTGTATACAACCTGTTTTCTGATTTCCTGATTGACCTGGAAGCAGTCGTTATCCATAGGTATAAAATACTTTTTAACAACCTCGGGTGAAAGATTCTTCATACTGTCTCTGTGATAAACAGCCTGCTGTGCCTTTGCAAGCACCTTTACGGAAATATCCGTAGCAAGGAGCTTTGTATCCCACTGGTGAGCCTCAGAACCAAAGAACTCTGCCATCTCAATTGCATTTGTATAAGGCTCTTCACCGCTGGAACAGCCTGCACTCCAGAGATAGATAGTCTTATCCTTTTTCTTCTGCTTCATTTCAGGGAGAAAAACATTACGCATAAAATCATAATGCTCAGGCTCTCTTAAAAAATAAGTATGATTTGTCGTAAGCTTTGTCATAAGGTTTACAACTTCGGAACCTGTCTTATCCGCAAAAATCATATCAAGGAAGGAGGAATAGTCCTTGAAGCCTCTTTTTTCAAGAACATTTCCCAGTCTGCCTTCAATCATTACACGCTTTCTTGACAGGTCAATTCCGTAGTTGTCATGAACGTATGCGACAAGGCGGTTAAAATCATTATCGCTAATTGAAATAATCATAATCAGTCAACAACCGCTTCGTTTTCATATACAAGCTTGTTTACATCCAGTACGAGCTTGATGCCGTCAGGCATTTCAAGAAGATACTTGATAAACTTGTTATTGTTTACGCCGATATGGTCGGGAGATTTTGCGATATGTCTTTCAGTTACGGGAATAACATCACGGATCTGATCGACAATAATACCTACCTGAATATCCTCATAGCATACAATGATGATGCTGGAACGGTCATTATAGGGGATTTCTTCCTTGCCGAAACGGCTTCTGATATTTACAACAGGCACTACCTTGCTTCGTACATTGATGATACCCTTGATATAATTGGGTACACCGGGTACTGTTGTAATGTGAGGTACGCCGATAATTTCTACTACATTGGGAATTTCTATGCCGTAAATCTGCTCACCGATGTTGAAAGTGAGAACCTTTGTTATTTCACGTTCAGCCTCGCTCTTTGTCTCGATTGAGCTCTTCATAATTTCTTCCTGCTTGGCAAGTAATTCCTTAAAGTCCATAGCCATAGCCTTAAACCTTCCTTTCGATTATCCTGCTCAGTGCAGACCAATAAGATTGTTTACTTCGATGATGAGCGAAATTCTGCCGTCACCCATGATTGTGCAGCCGGAAAGACCCTCTCTCTTGATATCATACTGGGAGAGATATGAGGGGAAGGGCTTTACTACAACCTGCTGTTCGCCTACAAGCTCATCCGCAAAGAGGCAGACGCTCTTGTTATCAGCTTCGATAAGAAGGATAATGCCTTCTTCAAAGTTCTTTATCTCAGTTTCGAGGTTGAACTTGTCGTGAAGTCTTAAAATAGGATAACATACGCCTCTCATCATAATCATTTCACCCTGCTGAGTGTCATGAATAATCTGGTCGTTTGTAACCATGAAGCTTTCCTTGATAGCGGAAATCGGCACGATGAAGTTTGCGTCACCCACCTTGACTTCCATACCGTCAATAATAGCAAGTGTAAGCGGAATCTTGATTATGAAAGTTGTACCGTGGCCAAGCTTGCTTTCTACAGCAAGGCTTCCGCCTACCTTTTCGATATTCTTCTTTACTACGTCCATGCCAACGCCTCTGCCGCTGTACTCGGTAACAACCTCGTTGGTTGAGAAGCCGGGAAGAAGAATCATATTCTGGATTTCACGCTCTGTATATTCGTGAACGGACTTTGTAAGAAGACCGTTTTTCTCTGCCTTCTGGATAACCTTCTGCGAATCAATACCCTTACCATCATCGGAAACTGTAATGATAACTTCACCGGAAGCGTTCATAGCTGCAAGAGTGATGGTAGCCTTTGCAGGCTTGCCCTTTGCGATACGTTCCTCAGCTGTATCCTCAACACCGTGGTCCATACAGTTTCTTACAAGGTGCATAAGCGGGTCGTTGAGATTGTCCACAATGGACTTGTCAACTTCTGTGGAGTCGCCCTCGATTTTAAGTTCAACATCCTTGCCCAGCTTTACCTTCATATCACGGACAATTCTGTTCATCTTCTGGAAAGGACCGGTAAGAGGAACCATTCGGATTGACATTACGGTATCCTGAAGCTCGCTTGTAAGCTTTCTCAGCTCACGTGCAGCCTTGGAGAAACTTTCGAGGTGGAGACCGTCAAGCTCAGGGTTGGCGATAACCATTGACTCAGTTGTTATGATTTCACCTACGATATCGTGAAGCTGGTCAAGCTTTGAAAGATTTACGCTGATAAGGCTCTGCTTACCGCTGCCTGTGGATTTTGTCTCAGCCTTTGTCTCTGCCTTTGCTTCTGCCGCAGGAGCTTTTGCCTGAACAGCAGGTGTGCCTGCTGCAGGAGCAGAAGCTGTCTGCTGTACTTCGGCAACAGGTGCGCTCTTGGCTTCAGTCTCATTATTGATAACCTCATATGACTGAACATTGATAGCTTCTTCAATAACCTGAAGAACTGCCTTGCTGTCAGGTGCACGGAATGTAATGATAAAACCGTTATCAATGATAACATTTGCGGATTCCTGATTGGATTCAACGTCATCGGGAATAAAATCAAGAATCTGAGCCTCCTCACGAACCTTATTGAGAAGAAGGAACGCACGGAGATTTTCCATCTTACAGCCGTCTTCAAAGAATACTCGTACCGTTGTGCAGTCATCGCCCCAGTTCTTTGCTGCAGCTGCAGGAGCTGCTGCTTCGGGAGCTGCCGCAGAGGAAGGAGCGGATATTTCGCCCTTAAGCATTGCTGCGCCCTGTTCAAGCTTCTTTATTATTTCAGAGAAATCTGTGGGTTCATAGTCATCATCGTTCTGGATGGCCTCAATTTCAGCCTTGAACAAGTCAGACATCTGGAATACAAGGTCATATACAAAGCTGATATCCTTTACCTTTTCAGGATTCTCTCTGATGATAAAGAACATATCCTCGCCCTTGTGCGCAAGCTGCTGCAGATTTTCAAAGCCCATCATTGCAGAAGAGCCTTTTACGGTGTGCATTATACGGAAGATTTCGTTGATATCTTCCTCCTTGAACTCATTAGCCTGCTCAGTTCTTAAAAGAATTTCATCGAGCTGCTCCAACAGACCAGTGGTTTCAAATATGTACACATCAACCATTGCTTCCATGCCGGATTCTACTTTAGCCATATATTAACCATTCCTTTCCTCACACCTGACGGTATGAAGTAATATTTATTTATTTTAATTTAAATATTTCCAAAATTGTTGCAAAACTGCGGATTTTATGTTAATATGAAAGAAACCAAACCAAAGGAGGTCGTAACCCATGCCTCAGATTCCGCAGATAAGTGATTCCTCAAGTAAGAGTTATTCCAGCACCCTTACAAATAATCACAGCGCCGCTTCGGGTGGTGAACAATTCACCGTTGACGGTGCAAATAAGCCAGGGCAGATACAAGCGGCTTCAGATAAGAATACCAGCAACAATCCCCAGACCACAATGGGTCAGAAGGACCTAATCCCCCTTGCCGTCTCAATAAGCAAGAACCAGACTCTTGCAGTTGAAACCGTAAAGGATATCATAAACGCCGACCTTCTCAGCACTGCCAAGCTCAACGGTTACACCGAGCTTGCGGGAGAGCTTGAAAACCTGAACAGCTCCCTTTATATCTCCACAGACCAGCTTCTTGATGAAATCATTGAGCAGGAAAACCAGAACACGATGTTCCACAATGACAAGTTCTATGACCTGCTCAGAGAACTGAGCCAGACGGGAAACTCCGACCTGAAGGACGCTATCGGAAATATGCTGAAGGCTATCAATTTCTCTCAGAACAAGAACGAAATCACTTCAGCTCTTTCTTCAAACCTTAAATTCCTTTCGGAATATTTTTCCCCAAACAGAGGTCTTTCCCAGAATTTAGCGTCGCTTGCCGAACGTTGGATTTCAGGAGAAGCAGAAACGAACTTTGCCGCTCTCAGAAATCAGACAGCCGACCTTCTCAAGAATGTTTCGGAGAGCCTGCTGAACGACCAGCACACACAAACCCTGCTGCCGATTGTAATGCACAACATTTCAAAGTACAACACAAACAGTACAATGCTTCGTGAGTATTTCGGACAGCTTCTTACTCAGGTTCCCTCATACGAAATGAGAAATGAGCTTGCAACTGCTTTTGAAAAGCTTATGAGCAGTCTTACAGGACATCCCGAAGAGGACATAACGACGCCTTTTACTAATTATACTATAAATCAACAAGAAAATCAAGCAGATTTTTCACTTTTTAGTAAAGAAAGCCAAACATTTCTTAATTTTTCATCATATCTGACGGAAAATTTAGCCGATGAGGAGTATCTTTCGGATATCGGACTGCTGAATTCGGACTTTTCGGAGTACATAACCGACATCCACAACACCCCTTCAGAGGGTCTCGATGTCATAAAAAACATAATGACGGGGCTTATTGCAGACGACGAACTGAGTATGACCCTTGAAAATCAGTTTGGTCAGATTTCCAACATGAATGAGCTTGTGGATTTTCTCAACGGATTTCTTGAGACAATGCCAGAAGGCGCACTCAAAAACAGTATTTTTGACGTCATGGACGAGGCGGTTGCCGTTCTTACGGAAAATGACCCGTTCATTATGGCTGACGGCGATGAGCAGCAGGCTGCGCAGAACAGTTCTATCCGTGCCCTTACAGACTTTGTCGCAAAGAACATCAATCATCCTGCCCTCAAATCAATCGACAGCTTCAACGCCTCCAACCTTCTCCAGAGTATGATTAATGCTCCCGGTGTATTTACTCCCCTCGCCCATTACATTCTTCCCGTTCAGGTCGAGGATACACGTGCATTCGGCGAATTATGGGTAGACAACGACGATGATTCGGGTGTTTCTGCCGCAGGCGGCGGACAGAAGCACTATCACCTTTTCCTTACCTTTGATATTGACGCTTTCGGACGCTTTGAGCTTGACGTTTATGCTAACGAAAATACCGCAAACGTAAGTCTCCTGCACCCTGTAAGCTTCGGGAAAAACATCGAATCAATTATCAGCAAGGTAAACAGAATTGCCGCAGGTGTAGGCTACAGCATCTCAAACTTTGAAACAGGCATACTTAAATCTCCGCACAATCTTTCACAGATTTTCCCTAAACTCAATGAAAGGAGGACAGGCTTAAATGTCCAAGCGTAAAATTTACGGTCAGAAAGCCGCTGTTGCTCTCAAATACAATCCCAATCTCAACTACGCTCCTGTTGTTGTTGCATCGGGACTCGGCGAGCTTGCCCAGCGAATTGTAAACATTGCCGACGAAAACGGCGTACCTATTTACCGTGACGACAGCACGGCCGCCCTTCTCGTTATGCTTAATTCGGGAGAGCATATTCCGCCTGAGCTGTATTCGGTTGTTGCAGCTATCTATGCCGAGGTTGTCTACAGCGCAAACGAAATGAAGAAGGTAAACCCTAAAAGGTTCAGCTAAGACCTTCACAGGCGGCGCAGCACATGATTTGCAAAGCAAATCCAATCCCTTAATGGCGACAAAGCCGCCATTAAGGGATTTTTTTGCGCCTTCGGCACAAAAATGCGCTGCGCCCCCCACTGCAAATACAAAAACGCACCCTGATTGCAAAGGGTGCGTTTCTGTATAGGTTATATGGAAGGATTACTCTGAATTATTCTGTATAAAAATAATAATCACCGTTGTATTCGAGGGTGTTATTTTCAGGATAGAAACGGATTTTTTCTGTATAATTCTCCGCTCCGCCCAGATTTGTACCAAGGAAGTAAAGGTCAACAAGTGTTATACTGCCTGTTTTTTCATCTGTTACCGCCATATCGTTCCACTGTCGGAAAACATACGGCTGACGCTCATTTCCCGTAAGCTGAAAAGTAAAGTCGTCAAATACCTCAATACATTCCCTTTCAGTATTTGCATTAAGATAATACCTACCTGTTTTAAGCTCAGCGGAAACGGTTTCCGTGCATATATCGCTGCCAGCTTCAGCTCCGGACAGGAAGCTTACACCGCAGCCGATTACGAACAAACCTGCAAGCATTATTAAAAATCCCAACACTCTGATTTTCATTACTTAACCTCCTTGTCAGCATGAAATTCTCTCTATGCTTATATTATACTCCTCTTTTAAGGCAAATGCAATTACAAAACGGTTAAAATTTGTTTACAATTTGGTTACAAAATTTCCGAAAAAGTTACAATTTGTAACCTTTTGTGTTTTTCACTTGTTTTTTATCTTAATCTCACGACTTTTGCGTTGATTTTTCAATTAATATGTGGTAAAATATATTCAGTCACAAAAGGGAAAGGATTGATAAAATGATAGTTTCAAACTCGCTCGTTCCAAAAAGAGACACTGTTTCAGAGATTGACCGCCTGTTCGACGGTTCTTCACGTATAATGGAAACCGCTCAGCCTTTTATGGAGCTTCTTATGCACAACGAGTGTGCGTTAAAAGAAATCGAAACAAAGCTCAACGTCCTGAATGATGAGTTTTCGCTACAGTACAACTACAACCCTATCGAAAGCATCAAGACACGTGTCAAGGACCCTATGAGCATTGTCGAAAAAATGAAGCGCAAGGGTATTGCTCCCACAATATCCAATATCGAAAATACTCTCAATGACATAGCGGGAATACGTGTAATCTGCTCTTTCCCCGAGGATATCTATGCAATCGCCGAAATGCTTATCAGGCAGGACGACATAAATCTTATTTCACAGAAGGATTATATTGCCAACCCCAAGCCTAACGGCTACCGCAGTCTGCACCTGATTGTTGAAATTCCGATTTTCCTGTCCAAGGGCAAGAAATTCATGAAGGTCGAGGTGCAGTTCCGCACTATTGCAATGGACTTCTGGGCAAGCCTTGAACACAAAATGCGCTATAAGAAGGATATCGAAAATGCCGAGGAAATTGCTATGGAGCTAAAACTCTGTTCTGAGGCTATAAATACTATTGACTACCGTATGCAGGATATACGGAACAGAATTGAGAAAAAATAAAATCAACCGCCGCTTCGGTCACATAAACCGAAGCGGCGGTCTTTGCTGTTCAAGCGTTTATTTCAGATTAACCGCAGAAGCTACGGAACCACTCGTAAAGAGCACTGAAGTCACAGCAGAATGTAAAGAAATTACACATTATGTTGAACCTCCTCTTTTTATTTCCCGATATCAACCGGTATCTAACGGGATAATACAATTATACCACAATTTATACATGCGTTCAATGCAGAAATTATGGAAAAGCAGGTAGATTATAGCAAAAAGCACACCACACGTCAATCGTGTGTGGTGTGCTTTTATTGGTGGAAGCGGGTGGATTCGGACCACCGAAGCGAAACGCAACAGATTT
>CAZGRB010000029.1:0-15851 GCA_964527695.1 uncultured Ruminiclostridium sp. | reverse complement strand
AAGCCTGATATGCGTGAAAAAATACGTGAGGTAATGCGTTTTTCAGGACCGAGAATGGTTATGTATCATCCTGTAATGGCAGTACGTCATGTTATTGAAAGCAAAAAAGAAAAACGAAGATTGGAGAACGAGAAATGAAAAAGATAATTCTGATTGTTGTCGGCTTTATAGGTGTTGGACTTGGTGCGGTGGGTGCAGTTGTACCTATGCTTCCCGCATTTCCGTTTCTTATGCTTGCGGCAGTTTGCTTTGCTAAAAGCTCCGAGAGACTTGATAGATGGTTTAAAGGAACAAAGCTCTATAAAAACAATCTTGAAAGCTTTGTAAAGGGGCAGGGAATGACTTGGAAAACAAAGATAAAGGTTATGATAACAGTTACTGTAATCATGCTGGTAAGCTTTGTGATTATGTTTTCAAAGGCAGTTTATGTGCCTTGTATAATTCTGGGATGCGTGTGGATTTTCCATATTATTTATTTCTGTTTTGGTGTAAAAACATACAAATTCAACGAAAATCAGTCGGAGTGAAAATGTTAGCTATAGCTACTGGTTGATTTAAAATCTTTGTTGTGTTATACTGTTTTTCATGAGAGCCATGGCTCTCTAAAATAAAAATAAGAGGTTAGCTTTCGCTAACTTTTCTTTTTGCAGTAAGTTAGCTATATCTAACATTTTTGGAGGTTTCATATGAAGAAAATAATTTCTATATTACTGGCAGCAGGAATGTGCATTACATTTACAGGCTGTCAGGCTGAAGAGAAGCAGGACGAGGTTACAGTATCACGAACCTTTATTGCAGGCTATGTTTTAGGCGGTGAAGAGGGTGCTGAGCCTGATGCAAGCTGCCGTGTGCTTATGAATCTTATGAGCGACGGAACTGCAGAATTCTATGTAGGCACACTTGAAAACGGTGAACACAGCACTGCTGAATACAGCGGAATATACAGTTTTGGTGAAAATGAAGAATATGACGAAACCATAAGCTTCAGCTATACGTACGGCGAAAATGAAACAGCGCAGATAACAGATGCTGTTATTGTTGATGACATTTTTGAAGCTGAATTTTATCTGCTTGGTAAAATGACTTCCAATGAAATCTGTTTCTATGAGACATCGCCCGCAGCTATGGACGGCGACGTTTATGTGGGTTATCTTACCAAAACAGGTGGCATGGGTGCTATGGCCTATGCTTACTCGCTCTGCATGAAAGAGGATAACACCTTTGATGTAAGCATCATGCAGATGGCAAGCGTTATGCACGTCTGGGGCGGTACAAGCGGTACTTATATTGCCGACGGCGGAGATGTAACATTTACATACGACGTTTTATCCACGGAGGGCGAATTGGTTACTGAAGATTTCGTGTCAGAGGGTAAGGATTATACCGAAAGCGGTATTTCCGTAGGCTTCAACATTTCACAGTCAGTGATGGTTGCCTCCGACGCACCGTTTATAAGAGTAAAGTAATTGAAAGGAGTTTATTATAATGGAAAGAGCAAGACTTGAAACAGGGGAACTTAACAGATTTTTTAATTGGGCATACAGAACAAGAGGCAACACAGTAAAGGCACTTGCCGAAGGCAAGGAAATGTCTCCCGAAAAGATTTTTCTTTCGTTCACATCTCATGACCCCGTATTCATAAGCCACGGTTCTGCAGGACTAAACGGTTCTGTAAAGGGCATCGGTTTTATTCCCAAAGCGGAATATCTTGAGGAAGCGCTTGCGGCTTATATTGAGCATATCAGAAGCTATGATCCTGAGGATAAGGGTTACAGTAACAGAGGCTTACAGCTTCTTATGAAGTGGCTCTATTCCGAGGAGGCGGAAAAGACTGTTGATTTTGAGCATATTTACAGTGTTGAAATGGCTTTCAAGCACAGCTGGACAAATTACCGTGAAAATTCCGACGCAACCCTGCTTTTCTATCAGCCTCCGATGCTTTCCTTTGAGGTGAGAGGAAAAATGGAAATAGTGGGAGAGCATAACGAAATGGGTTCGTGTTCACCCTTTGAACTGCCCCTTATTCAGCAGTTCATCAACGCACAGCACGATGTTTACCACACACCTGATATCGACCGCTGGGTAACACGTCCCGCTTACAAGTTCACTGTTGATGAAATTTTCGATAATTCCGCAAACAAAATCGGCTTCGGCACAAAAATTCCTTATTGAGGCATGAAAGTATGAAAATAAAAAAGATTGTATCCTCAGTACTTGCGGCATGTATCGCCGTTTCAGCGTTTTCTTCATGCGCTCTTCGTGAGGATAAATATACAAATTCCCTTCGTGTAGGAACTACGGAGGTTCCTAAAAACCTAAATCCTTACTCCTCCATGGAAACCTCGGCAACCTTTTTTGTAGGGCTGTTCTACAATACCCTTCTTGGTTCTGCCATTGCTCCTGCTGAGTACGTCGAAGGAGAGTCCTACACATTTCCTGACGGAACGATCTACACTCCCGTAGATACCGAAATAAATCCTCTTGCATTTGCAGACGGACTTGTTGAATGTGATGGTGCATTTCCTAAAACAGACGACAGTATTTACGGCTATGAATATTTCAATCCTACGGAAGAGGAATGGAGGGAACAGTGCGAGCGTGAAAGCATTGAATTTGGCTACGATGAAAGCGGCAACCCCATTACCGAAACCGAGGAGGAATTTCTTGAACGCGCGCTGATTGCAGTGCCGAAGGAAAACTGGATGCGCTTCCGTTTCAAGGTTGTAGAGGGACATTCCTGGAGCGACGGGACTCCCTTCACCGCAGAAGATATAAAGTTTACATTTGATTACATTGTAAAGCATTCGGGCGCTCTCGGCAGTCAGGCATATTTCCTTACAGACTATTATAAGAGCGAGGTAGTTGACGGAGATTTTGTATTTACGCTTGCAAGCAGCAACTACACTTCAATGAAAACTATCTGCAACTCTATTGTAATAATTCCTCAGCACATCTGGAAAAGCGTCCGCAGCCCCGCCAAGGAAAAGAATCTTAATCCCGTAGGCACAGGCGCTTACTATATTGCCGATGGAGATTATATTGAGGGAAGTTCAATAACAGCAACTCTCCGTGATAACTATGACGAAAACCTGAAAAAGGAAATGTTTTCGGGTGAGCCTATTGAAAATATTTCAGTTATTCTTATGAGTAATGAGGATGTCCTTATAAATGCGCTCAATGAGGGTAATGTTGACCTCATGCTTGATTCTGTCACATCTGCCAAGGCATATACTGTTGAAAACAATCCGTCGTACAGTAATGTAAATATTTCATCGGTCGCAAGCGAATCGGTAACGACTCTCCTTTTCAATGTGGGCTCCTGCGGCGTATTCAGAGAAGATAGTTTAAATGGATATTCGTATGAAGTAAGAAAAGCAATTTCTCTCTGTCTCAACCAGCAGATTCTGATTGACGAGGTGCTTCACGGCAAGGGCGTGCAGGTAGGAGACGGTCTTGTTCAGGATTATTTTGACCATGCCTATGTTGATGAAAACGGTGAGTATGTCTATCATAAAACGGATGTTGAGGCGGCAAACGCTCTTCTTGACACGACTCCGTATAAAATGGACGAAAACGGCAGCCGTGGTTTAACCTTTACAATTTTGGCAACTCCCGATAATGAAATTGTCGTTAAATCCATTGCTGTGCAGCTTCAGCAGATAGGCATTACCATTGAATATGAGCAGGCAACCGCAACATATTCCGAAGATATAAAGCAGCAGAACAATTCGGATTTTGATATGATTGTCAACAGAGTAACCTATAATTCCGACAAGCTTCTTATGTTCAGCGCACGCTACGGTATATATCCTGCAACTGGAAGCGTAAGAATATTCAATTACTCGGGTATTATTGATGAAACGCTTATTGATTTGATGAAAGAAATGGAGCTTACATCTGATACGAAGGAACAATATGACCGCTGCCGTGAGGTACAGAAATATATTGCAGACCTGGCTATCGAAATTCCCCTTTATTCCGAAAGCACAATCACATTTTACAGTAATCAGAAATGGACAGGCTGGACACAAGCGGAAGGTCAGTCAATCTGGAACAGCTATTCTATCCGCTATCTTCAAAAAGCGGAGTAATCAGATTACACAGGAGGGAAGAAATTGAAAGGCTATTACATAAAAAAGGTGTTAAGTTCGCTTTTCGTGCTTTTCATTATTATAACGCTGAATTTCTTTCTTCCGAGAATGATTTTCAGCGACCCTGCACAGCCCTATTATGTGGGCGTTCCCGAGGACGCTTATGCTCTACGTGAGCAGATAAGAGAGGAATACGGCTTCAATGACCCTCTTATAGTACAGTATTTTGAATATCTGGGACGTGTTTTCACGCTTGATTTCGGGGAATCTCATTACTATAAAGAATCGGTCTGGACTGTAATGTTCAGCAGGATTCCGTGGTCAATGGTTCTGACCGTTTCATCAATGATTTTATCTGTGCTTTTCGGAATTATCTTTGGTGCCGTGGCAGGAAGGCAGCGTGATAAAACTCCCGATAAGGTGCTTATGTGGCTTTCGGGAATTACAACGGCGATACCTTCCTTCTGGCTTGCAATGGTTACGGTTATGCTTTTCGGCTTTACGCTGAAAATCTTCCCTTACAGGGGAGCAATGACGGCAGGGTACACATTATCAATGAACGGCACGGCTTTTCTTATAGTTTTTGCTGTATGTATTGTCCTTGCGGTTATCTTAAGGGCAGTGACAGGGAAATCATTGTTTATCTTTGCAGGAATCCCTGTTGCACTGACAGCGGCATTGTTTGCTTCCGTTCCCATTGCGGATATCATAGATGTGGCATACCACGCTGCACTCCCTGTGGCAATTTCGGTGTTTTCAGGTGTGATATCCTATGCGCTTCTTGTAAGAAACAGCATGATAGCCGTAACGAACGAGGATTACATCCTTACCGCAAGAGCAAAAGGACTTCCGTCCAATGTTGTGCTTTATAAGCACACCTTTAGAAATGCGCTTCTGCCTCTTATTACGAATGTCGGAATGTCAATGTCAGGACTTATGGGCGGCAGTGTGCTTATGGAAAAGATTTTCTCATGGCCGGGCATGGGACAGCTTCTGCTTGACGCCTGCAATAACGGCGACTACCTGCTGTCGCAGGCGATACTGCTTTTATTTGCGGTAATAACAGTTGTCTGCAATTTCATAACCGACCTTGTATATCACAAATTTGACCCCAGAGTAAAAGAGGTATAGGCAATGAAAAGAATAATTGATACTATCTGCTCCGGGGCGGTCAGTGCAGGAAAATTCCTGATGAAAATTCTTAAGAATCCCAGAGGCAGACTCGGCATTGTTCTCGTGGGAATTGTAGTTCTCGGGGCAATTTTTGCACCATATCTCACTCCGTACGAGCTGGATGATTACAATATAGCAAACGGACTTGCAAAGCCCTCTGCCGAGCATCTTCTCGGCACTGACAAAAACGGGATAGACATTCTTACACAGATTCTCTACGGTGCAAGAATATCCCTTATAATCGGTCTTACAACAGGAATCTGCGTAACGCTCCTGGGTGCGACGCTGGGTATTGTCTCTGCATATTTCGGCAAGGTCAGTGCAGGTGTTATCCTTAACACAATAAATGTACTGCTTGTAATACCCACAACACCGCTGATGATGATAATAAGCAACCTTTCATCAAGCTATGTGATGATGATTGCAGTGTTTACTCTTATAGGCTGGTGCGGAACTGCAAGAATGGTGCGTGCGCAGGTGCTTGCCATAATGAATATGAATTATATCCGTGCAGCGGAGCTTGCGGGCGGTTCAAAAACATACATTATGTTCCGTCATATTATGCCTGCGGTTTCTCATCTTCTGATAATGAACTGCGCTCTTTCCTGTGCAGGCTTTATGATTGCTGAGGCAGGACTCAGCTTTATCGGACTTGGCGACCCCTCTGTAATGAGCTGGGGCAAGATACTTGTTGCAGCACAGGAAAGTGCCTTTACATCGGGACTCTGGGCATGGGTAATCGCCCCCGGTGCGGCAATTTTCATTACGGTTTTCGGGTTCATGCAGATAGGTTATGCTCTGGAAGAAATACTTAATCCGAAAATCAAGCGCGGAAAAATACGCTCAAAGGGCATTTCACCTGAGGAGCAGGCAGAGCAGATATTTGCGGAAATTACAGATATAAGCGAAGCAGAAGCGGCTGCGCTCAAAGAAAAACACACTGTTGGAGTATAAAATGAATGTACTTGATATAAAAAATCTGAAAATACTTTTCCGCAGTGAAGAAGGCTTTGTCCGTGCTGTTGAGGGTGTTGATATTTCTGTGGGCGAGGGCGAAAAGGTTGCCATAGTAGGCGAATCGGGCTGCGGAAAAAGCGTTACGAGCCTTGCTTGTATGAGACTGCTCAACACTCCTCCCGCATATATAAAAGCAGATAAATTTGAATTTGTATCCCGTAACGGGCAGGCGCATGATATCCTGAAAAAAAGCGAAAATGAAATGCTGGGTCTCCGTGCTGAAGAAATGGCAATGATTTTTCAGGACCCGTCAACCTTTCTTAATCCTGTTATGACTATCGGAGAACAGCTTGACGAAGTGTTCATCTACCACAGAAAAATGAAACCGAAGGAAGCGAGACAGCACAGCCTTGAAATAATGAAGAAGGTCGGCATACCTGACCCTGCAATGCGTGCGGAGCAGTATCCCCACGAGCTTTCAGGCGGTCTGAAGCAGAGAATACTTATCGCAATGGCAACTTCTCTTTCTCCCCGTCTTCTTATTGCCGACGAACCAACAACGGCTCTTGATGTTACAATTCAGGCGCAGATTCTTGAGCTTATTTCCGAAAGATGCGAAAAGGAAAAAATGTCGTTGCTTATTATAACTCATGACCTCGGCGTTGTCCGTCAGATGGCAGATAGAGTTTATGTCATGTACTGCGGAAAAATTGTGGAGCAGGGCACAGTTGATGAAATTCTGAAAAAACCTCATCATCCTTACACGAAGGCGCTGATTGATACTATCCCAGGTCTTGACGGAAAGGTTGAACGCTTTGTGCAGATTCCTCACAATGTTCCTCATCCTATGAATAAGCCTGACGGCTGTTATTTCTCAAACAGGTGCAGGTATTGCACAGAGCTTTGCAGAAAGCAGATGCCCCCTCTTTTCGACAGAGGCAACGGCAGAAAAGTCCGCTGTTACTTTGAAAAGGAGGAACTATGGGCGAAGTAATATTAAAAACCAACAACCTTACAGTTGATTTCAGAGTCAGAAAAAATATTTTCGGCAAAGCCGACAGGCTTTCTGCTGTTCAGAATGTAAACATAGAAATCCGCAAGGGTGAAATTTACGGTCTTGTAGGCGAGTCGGGCTGCGGAAAATCCACGTTTGCCAATGCAATTCTCGGCTTTGTTCCCATTACATCGGGTTCCTTTGAATTTTTTGGACATATGGTAAATTCAGGTACAGGTGCAAAGGAATGGAAAGAAATACGACGTCATCTTCAGACGGTGTTTCAGGACCCTTATTCGTCGCTGAATTCCCGTTTTACGGTGTGGCAGATTATTTCCGAGCCGCTTTATATAGCAGGCGAGCGCAATGAGCGCATACTTCGTGAAAGAGCCGCTGAGCTTGTAGAAAGGGTAGGGCTTTCATCGCAGGACCTTGACAGGTATATTTTTGAGTTTTCGGGCGGCCAGCGTCAGCGTATTGCAATTGCCCGTGCTCTTATCGCAGATGCAGAACTGATTATCTGCGATGAACCGACATCAGCGCTTGATGTTTCGGTACATTCCCAGATATGCAATCTTCTGCTTGATTTAAGAGAGGAATACGGTCTTACATATCTTTTCATTTCGCACAACCTGTCGCTGATAAAACACATTACGGAGCATATGTCGGTTATGTATCTGGGCGAGGTTATGGAAAGCGGTTCTACGGATAAAATTTTTGCAAATCCCTCTACACCGTATACAAAGGCGCTTATGTCGGCAATTCCCGAAGTGAATCCTGTAGAAAAACGTGAACGAATTATTCTTTCGGGAGAAGCGGGAAGCCCTATAAATCCTCCAGATATATGCCGTTTTGCAGGCAGATGTCCCAATGCGTGCGGTATATGCCGTACAAGTCCCTTGCCACAGGCAATCTCAGTGGGTAATGACCACATTGCAAGATGTCATTTATGTGAAAGCAGGTGATTCAATGGAAAACGAAAATCTCAGATGTCCGTGTATGCCTCAGTGTCCCAATTACGGAAAATGCCGTGAATGTATTGCGGCTCATGCCTCGTTTTATACTGTGCCTAAATGTATAAAGCTCATGCAGGAGGATATGAAGAAAAATCATCATCACCCCTCAAATCCTCATATCATAAAAACATTGCCCGAGCGTGTAAAGGAATTCTATGAGCAGAATCCTGATGTACATCTTCGCACCGCTGCCGAAACGCTTAAAATTACAGAGTGGCAGCTTCTTGACGCAATGGAAACAGCAGTTTTTGTTCCGAAAGAGGATTTTTCCGATATATGCAGTCGGCTTAGAGAACTTGACAGCGTAATGCTTCATCTGGATACAGGAGGGGTGCTTATGCAGGTTACAATGCCTTTTCCTGTCATGACTGAAAGTCATGATGCGAAAATAATAAACAGAAAAAGCGAGGAAATATCGCTGACTTCACTTATTTTTGAAAAGGAAATTTACGCTCTGTTCCTTGTAAGAGAAATGCTTTGCGGCGGCAAGGAAAGCCTCAGTCTTGCTGTAGTTGGCGAAGATGAAAAAATATCTGTTTCCATTTATCTCCGCCGTACTGCGGAGGACAAAATCAAGTCAGATGCCAGAGAGCTTTTTGAAAGTCTCTGGACAAAATATAAAAAACAAAAGTAAGGAGAAAAAACTTATGAAACGTATTTTAACAACAGCTATTGTTCTCGGTATGCTGCTTTGCGCAGCGGGTTGCTCACAGGCAGATTCTTCTGAGACAACCACCACAACTGCTGCCGAAACAACAGCCGTAGAAACAACTGCAGCAGAAACTGCCGATGCTTCTGTAAACGAGGGTGAATTCAAAGCAGGTGCATATGCAGGAAATTCTGTTTATGCCGAGGGCGAATTCAGCATGACATGGAATTATACAATTTCATTTAATGAAGACGGCACATTCACACTCACAGATGACGCAGGCGAAGAAAAGGGCGCAGGTACATACGCACTTACAGATGACTGCTACACAATGACCTACAGCGATGACAGAATCTGCACATTTGTGGTACAGGCTGACGGCGCACTCAAAGTAACCACCGATTTACCCTATGGTCAGGCTTCTATTTCCCCTGATATGGTGGGAGGAATTGTTCTTGAATATAGCGGTGAAGCTGTTTCTGCTCCCGAAGAAACAACACCCGAAGCCGAAGAAGTTACAGCAGGTGATTATGCCATTGCCGAAGGCTCTTATGCCGCGAGCTACACAAAGGAAAGCCCTATGGCAGGGACAGTTGTTTATAATTACAGTGCAGAAATCGGTGCTGATACATTCTCCTACAGTGTAAGCTTTGATATGGGCGGAACAGTTTATGACGGTTCTTCTGCAAGCGGCACATATACCATTGACGGCGGCAAGTTTGTATTCACAGACGAAAGCGGTGCTGTTACCGAGGGTGTTCTCACAGCAGACAACACACTTGTAATTTCCCTTATGGCTTCCGAAATGGCAAAGGAGCCCTATGAGGTTACCTTTACTGCTGCAGAATAAAAAATTTGATATACATTAGTTTATTCAGACAATAAATAACCCTCTGTGTATGGTAGAACAGATTATCATACGCAGAGGGAATTTTTATTAATTATATACTGCTGCAGTATTCTGCAGATTTTGTTTTTTATTCTCTGTTATCCTTCAGACTTTCAACCATATCAACCCTGGAAACCTTGCGTCTTAACAGGAACAATGAACCGAAATAGCTTACGCAAGTAAGAATGACAGTATAAACGATACTCTGCGGAGCAATATATGCTTTCGGAAGCACTCCGATAAATTCTGCCACCCACGCCATAAAGCTTTTTGCAGTTGCAAAAACCAGAGGAATACTTATAAGAATTCCTATAGGTAACAGAATGTGATTTATATTAAGTACAATGCTGTTTATCTGGCTGTCCTTATAGCCCAGTACCTTCAACATAGATATATTTGCCCTGTTTTCAGTTACCAGCATATTTACCGCCACATATATAGATGCTATGCAGATAACCGCACCCACCCCTATAAGGAAATATATCATTACGCTCATCTGGTCTGACATATTCTGAAACTGCTCTCTTGCATCTGACTTCTTAATTGTCTGGATAATCTTTGAATCGGGTATATCCAGCGCCGTATCACTCATTATTACATTGCTGACGCTTTCATCAATACCGAGCAGTTGAGCCGCATTTTTTCTGCTTGTGAATACAGCGTTCTGCATATCGTTGTCTATGACTCCCTCAATGGTAATTTCGTGTTCTTCAAGTGTCAGCGGATTGAAGAGAATAAATTTTTCTCCCTGGCTGACGCCCTGTAGTGTTGCTATTACATTTGTAATGTAATATCCGTCATCAAGGTTTATAACATTTCCGTTTGTGTCCTTCAATTCAAGATACGGATTGTTGTCAGCCGTGCCGATAACGCTGAAATGCTCACCGTCCTTGTTCTCCATGGAAGACATAATTATCGGCTCGCCGCCGTATTCATTTTCCGAAGTAAGCTCATTAAGTACATACTGATATTCAAAGCTTCCCATTTCGTCAACCATAGTTTCCTGTGTATATTCTATCGTGTCAAAAAGGCTGTAGCCTACAAGAGCTATATAGCTTCCGAGGAAAATTCCCAGAAGCACAACAAAGCTTCTTGATGGATTTCCAAGCAATGAACGCAGTGCATACTTTATGCGGAAGGATATTTTCTTTTTCACAAGTAAGCCTTTGCGTTTTTTCCCGTTTCTGTCGGAATTGCCGCTCAGCAAAAGTACAGTGTCTTTTTTGAGCAGCTTGTTTACAGAAGCCATTGCTGCCAGCACATACATTACTGTCGGGATAACAATACCGAGAATTGCAGCTATCGGGTCAAGGCTGCACTCTATACGCATCGGCTCATAGTCCATCAGACCGATTTCACCGAAGGGCTGTGCAAATATCATTGCAAGAACTGCTGCGAACACTCCTCCAAGCAGACCCGGAATCATTGCAAAGCCCGCATAATGAAGCATAAGATTGCTCTTTTTGTAGCCGAGAGCAGTAAGTGTACCTATCATTTTCTGCTCTGATTTTACCTTGCGGTTTATGACAATGCTCACAAGCAGAACAACAATCAACGGCATAACAATCAGGATTATGTACGATATAACAATGAACATTTCCGCCTGCATCTTAACCATATCTATACGCATATTTTCACTTGCCGACAGGTAGCTCTGCATATAATATTTTTCGTTTATCTCCTTGCGGAACTCCGTTTGGTTGTCCTTATCATAGCAAACATAATATGTGCAGTTATCACAACCTAACTCGTCGAAAGCGTCGTCCGATACATAAGCTAGGAAGAAGGTAGTGATATTTTTATATGAATCGCTTTCATTCTGAAGCATATACAGGTAATCAGGGCGCTGGAAAAAGCCTGATACTGTGTATGATTTATTTCCGACATTTATTTTATCTCCGAGGGATATTTTATTGCTGACCGCATAGCCTTCCGAAATAATTATCTCGTTATTGTTTTCAATATCCTTACCAACAGTTATGCTGTAAAGATTTATTTCATCTGTCTTTTTGAAAACTCTTGCCGTTACGCCGTCTGTTTCTATATTGCCGTAATACTGCGGTTCAAGAGTTAAGGAATATTTCTGTTCAAGCTCTTCTATGTCCTCCTCTGGAATGGGAAGATATGTTGTAAAATTTGCGTCCTCAACATTCTGTGTTTTAAAGAAATTATCTCCGAACTCCCAGATTGACTCACCTGCAATATTCATCATAAAGAACAGGAACAGGGTCATTACCGTCAATATCGTTGCTGAAACATAGAAGGATAAGTTGCTTTTTATGCTTCGGGAATATCTTTTGTTAAGCTTCATGTCCTTACCCCTCCTTAAAGCATTAAGTCAGAGGCGGATTTTTTTTGAGGGTTAAGCTCATTTTTGCGTGCTTTACCGTCCTTTATGTAAATGACTCTGTCTGCCATTTCTGCGATTGCTTCATTGTGGGTAATAATAACCGTGGTGGTATTATAAAGCTTGTTTATCTTTTCAATAAATTCCAGAACCGATTTTGACGATTTGGTATCAAGTGCACCTGTCAGCTCATCGCAGAGCAGAAGTTTCGGATTTTTGATAATTGCTCTTGCGATCGCAACACGCTGCTGCTGTCCGCCTGAAAGTTCTTTCGGGAAACGATAGCGGTATTTTGTCAGCCCCATAGCCTCCAGCACTTCATCGGTATTCAGAGGATTATCGGATATATCGGATACAACTTCGATGTTTTCCGTTACGGTAAGGTCGGGAATCAGATTATAGAACTGAAAGACAAATCCCACATCCTCCTTGCGGTAATCGGTAAGCATATTGCTTTTGTAGTCTGAAAGATTTCTGTCGCCTACAATAATTTCGCCCTCATCAAGATGATCAAGACCGCCAAGCATATTAAGCAGAGTAGATTTTCCCGAACCTGACGGACCGAGAATTACACAGATTTCGCCTTTGTCGATCTCGATGTTGGCATTGTCTAACGCATATATAAGCGTTTCCCCCTCACCGTATTTTTTGGTTGCGTTTTTCAAAGTAATAAACATCTTTGAAACCTCCTGAATATGAAATTTTAAAACCCAAGCACAGCTGAAAGCCATGCCTGGGTTAAAATTACCATATAAAACGACTCAATGCATAGCTTTTATTCTGTGCATGAGTCTCGCAATTTAAAGCAAGCCAGACCGTAAGGTCAGTATGTTGACTTGCTACGCCGAAGCGTTTGCTACTCCCTCATAGGTTCAATGTAATTATACACGATAGTTAATAATTTGTCAAGTGTTTTTTTATAAATCAGAGAATCTTTTGGAACAGTAAATGTTTCACCCTTGCAATAAAAAGAACTTTGTGATATACTTGTAAAAAATCATGAAATGTGGTGAATTTATGAGAGCTGCATTATGCGAGGACGAAAGTGTTTTTGCAAAGATACTTTCCGACGGTATTAAGGAATTCTTTGACGGAAAGGATATTGAAGCCGTAACAGAGCATTTCCCCGACGGCAGGGCATTTGCGGATAATTTTACCGCTGACCACGGCTATGATGTTATTTTTATGGATATAAATTTAGGGCTTGGCAGGGACGGAATGGAGTATGCCGCTAAAATCCGCAGTGTTGATAAAGCGGTACCGATTATCTTTGTCACAAGTCTCGAAAATCGTGCCGTTGACGGGTATGACGTCGGTGCATTCGGCTTTGTTGTAAAGAAGAATATAGCTGAAAAACTACCGAGGGTGCTTGAAAAATTGTATAAGGAGCTTTACTGCAAGAAAAGCATTGCGCTTACAGGAAGGGATAACACAGAAATTGTTCCCGCCGATAATATACTGTGGGCTCAGTCTGTGGGCAGAGGAACCGAGGTTTATCTTACCGACGGCAGTTTTTCCGATATCCGTGGTATCGGGCATTTCGCAGAGCTTCTTGACAGTGATGATTTTATCTCAGTTCATAAATCTGTATATGTGAATATTTCAAAAATAAAGAGGATAAATAACGACACCGTAATGCTGTGCGACAACACAACCGTACCATTGAGCAGGCGGAACAGGAAAAACGTTATGCTTGCTGTTATGAAAAAAGTGGGAGGTAAGTAATGTCACAGTTAAAAAAAATGCTGCTCCCGATTTTTATGGCGGTTATGCTTATCGTCATAAACGCCCTGCTGTTCCACAGCTTCATAAAGGGCGGCGAAATCATACAGAGCCGTGATATTTACGGCAGCTACTATTCCACCGATATGCGTTCCGTAAATAATCGCCGGCGGCTTATGAGCTCTCTTTCAGGAAACTACGAAAAGGATATTGAAGTGCTTGCGGCGGAAGCGGAAAAGCTTACGGTTTATAAACAGGTTGCCGATTATATCCTGAATGACAACTACTCCGCTATACGCAGCCTTAATGACTTATCCCCCGAAGAACGGAGAGAAAGTGCAAATCAGCTTTACAGTGAACTTTCCGCACGCTTTCCCGTATCCGAGGACAGACTTATTGACAGGATAAGCGATGAGACGGACGATTACAACTCTGTAATATCTTATCTTGAATACCTGAGCGGCTATAAGGAATATGTGCGTGATATTTCCGACCAGTCGGATTTTCTTTCGGACATCTCAATCTATAACGAAAACGCCGCCGCTATGGGCAATATCATAAAAACCAAAAAGGATTTCTACGGGCTTCAGAATATTCCTCTCACACCTGCAACGGAGGACGGATTCCTGACCTTTCTCTGCTATCATACTTCCGACCTGCTGGCGGTGCTTATGGCAGTTATTATGGGACTCCTGCCGCTTATGAAGCAGAAGATTTCCGCAGTAATGTCCGCAGTTATTACTGCGGTAAGCACAGCAGTTATGTATCTTTGCAACCTGCTGCTTGCAGATACGCTTATGGGTTTGCCGCCGTCAGATATAACCGTACAGTCAATTGAATGGTTTAAAAGCTGCCCCTACATGATAAGCACAGGTATGCTGACAGCAGGGGTTATACTTGTGAAAGTGCTGGGCGCTGTCGCAGTATTTTCGGCGGCGCTTCTGATTTTTTCCTCAAAGGGCAGAAAACGCATTTTATATACTGTAATCACAGCCCTGTTCTTTGCAGCTGAAATTCTTTTCGCAGTAACAGATGTTTCTGTGATTCTAAAAGAAATCAACATTATTTCCTGCTTCAGCTTTGAGCGGTTTTTTATCCGTTATCTTAACCTTGATATATTCGGTATGTGCGTTTCGAGACTGCCTGTTTTTGCAGTTTTTGCACTGATTGTTACAGGCATACTGCTGATTTTATCCGTAAGATGTGTAAAGCAGAGCAATCTTGCGCTCATAAAGGAAAACGAACGGCAGTACTACGATGAAATCAACCGCCGTTATCAGGAATCAAGAAAAATCCGCCACGATATACAGAATCATCTTCTTGCCCTCAATATGCTTATCGAGTCGGGCAATATCGACAGCGCCAAAAGATACATAACCGAGGTTTCGGAGCAGACTGACCTTGCGGCAATGCCCGTGAAAACGGGCTCCGAGGTGCTTGATGCACTGTTGTTCAAGAAAACGGAGCAGGCAAGGGAGAAAAAAGCGGAGCTTACGTTTGAGATAAACAGGCCGCTGTCAGGATGCACTGTTTCCGACTACGATTTATGCACTGTTTTCGGCAACATTATCGACAACGCTATTGAGGCTGTAAATGGAACCGATACTATTACAGTCGCATTGGGAAATCAGCACGATATGCTGTATATTTCCTGTGAGAATCCTCTGAGAAATCCCCTTAAACGCAGGGGTGACAGAATACTCACCACAAAGCAGAATCCCCTGTCCCACGGCTACGGAATCGCCCGTGTCAAAGAGATTGCAGACCGTTATGACGGTGCAGTGCAGATTACCGATGATGACGGAAAGTTCCTGATAGAGATACTTATGAATGTAAAAAAATAGAATTAAAACAACCGCTTGTGCAGGATTTTTGACCGCTTCTGCAAAAGCGGTTGATTTTTTTGTCTCTCTTTGTTACAATGCAGATAACGAATTTTGAATCGTAGGGGCGGATATTATCCGCCCGAAAACGGAGGAAATTATCATGAAAAAAATATTATTGCTTTTAGCA
>CAZGRB010000028.1:1540-16566 GCA_964527695.1 uncultured Ruminiclostridium sp. | reverse complement strand
GCAATACCAGCGGCGGTTTATTTTGCACTGCTTTTCATTAATAAGACAGTACGCACCCCGCTCGTTATAGCCGGCATTTTTCCGCCGGTATACATTTGCGTTCGCGGTATTACAGAGTTCTTTTCAACCTTTTCAAAGGTGCATGTAAGCGAAACCCGGCTTGATATGCTCAGCATCTGTGCGCTGGCGCTCTTTCTCATATCGCTCACCGCGGCAATGGCAAACGCCTCAATAACAAAAAAGCGGCTTTGCGCCACTGCATTGTTATACTGTACCTTGGCGGTACCAAGCTGTGTTGCAAAGCTTATTGCTATTGCAATAGGCGAGTATACTCCAAGCAGTGTTGCATCGGAGATAGTGTTCGCTCTGCTTTTGCTTGCATTTTTGCTGTTTGCCCTGCTGGTGCTTTTAAATATTGACAGAGAGCCAAAACCGCTACCTGAAACAGACACGCAACAGGACGATAATAAAACAGACCTTGATTTATATATAGACGATATACCCGACGAGCAGGAGGAAATAAGTGAGTAAACAAAACACCAGAAACTTTTCGATAATCGCCCATATAGACCACGGTAAATCCACAATAGCTGACAGGCTGCTCGAAATATGTGACGCGGTCACTCAGCGCGAGATGGAGGACCAGCTCCTTGACAATATGGACCTTGAGCGTGAGCGTGGAATCACTATCAAGGCACGTGCCGTAAGATTGAATTACAAGGCCAAAGACGGCAACACCTATGCCTTTAATCTCATTGACACTCCCGGTCACGTTGACTTCAACTACGAGGTTTCCCGTTCTCTCAACGCCTGCGAAGGCGCAATCCTTATCGTTGACGCATCTCAGGGTATTGAAGCCCAGACCCTCGCAAACACCTATCTTGCAATCGAGCAGGATTTAGAGGTTGTTCCCGTAATCAATAAAATTGACCTGCCCTCTGCAAGACCTGAGGAAGTGAAGAACGAAATCGAGGATGTTATCGGTATTCCTGCGGATGATGCGCCCCTTATCTCCGCAAAAATGGGCATCAATATTGAAGCGGTAATGGAGCAGATTGTAAAGTCGGTTCCTGCGCCTAAGGGCGACCCTGACGCACCTCTTAAGGCGCTTATTTTTGACAGCTATTACGACAGCTACAAGGGCGTTATTGTTTACGTGCGTATCAAAGAGGGAACTCTCCGTGTAGGGGATAAAATCCGCATGATGGCAACAGGTGCGGAGTTCCAGGTTGTAGAGCTTGGCTATATGGGCGCTACAACTCTTAATTCCACAGGTGAATTAAAGGCAGGCGAGGTAGGCTATATCGCCGCTTCCATCAAGTCTATCGGCGACACAAAGGTAGGCGACACCGTAACAACTGCCGATAACCCTGCGGCAGAGCCTCTGGAGGGCTACCGCAACGTAAACCCCATGGTGTTCAGCGGTATCTATCCTGCTGACGGCGCAAAGTACGGCGACTTGCGTGACGCGCTTGAAAGATTGCAGCTTAATGACGCATCTCTTACATTTGAGCCTGAAACCTCCATTGCCCTTGGCTTCGGTTTCCGCTGCGGCTTCTTAGGACTTCTTCATATGGATATCATTCAGGAGCGCCTTGAACGTGAATACAACCTTGACCTTGTTACAACCGCTCCCTCGGTAGTATATAAAATTGAAAAGATGAGCGGTGAAACCGTATTTATCGACAACCCTACCAACTACCCCGACCCTGCGGAAATCATGCAGGCTTATGAGCCTATGGTAAAGGTAAATGTGTTCAGCCCCTCCGATTATGTAGGCAATATCATGGAGCTCTGTCAGGAGCGCCGCGGTATCTTCAAGGATATGAAATATCTTGATGAAACACGAGTTGACTTGCATTATGAAATGCCTCTCAACGAGATTGTATACGACTTCTTCGACGCCCTTAAATCCAGAACAAAGGGCTATGCAAGCTATGACTACGAGATGCTGGGCTTCTATCCCTCAAAGCTTGTAAAGCTGGATATTATGCTCAACGGCGATGTAGTTGACGCACTTTCCTTTATTGTCCACACTGATAAGGCATACCCCAGAGCAAGAAAGATTGCCGAAAAGCTCAAGGACCACATCCCGAGACAGCTTTTTGAAGTGCCGATTCAGGCGGCAATCGGCGGTAAGATTATCGCTCGTGAAACCGTAAAGGCTATGCGCAAGGACGTACTTGCAAAGTGCTACGGCGGTGACATTACCCGTAAGAAGAAGCTCCTTGAAAAGCAGAAGGAAGGTAAGAAGAGAATGCGTCAGCTGGGTACTGTTGAAGTGCCTCAGGAAGCATTCATGGCGGTTCTCAAGCTTGACGAATGACGGGTTTATATATCCACGTTCCGTTCTGCCTTTCAAAATGCCCCTACTGTGATTTCTATTCCGAGGGGTATGACAAAACCCTCGCTGAGCAGTATGCTGCGGCGGTAATACGGAACTTAAACTATTACGATGAAACCTATGATACGGTATATTTCGGCGGCGGAACTCCTGTTCTGCTGTCGGACAGAATACCTGAAATAATGAAGAATGTGCGGCTTTCGGAAAATGCGGAAGTCACTGTTGAGGCGAACCCCTGCGTTACCGATGAAAAGCAGCTTTACGACCTGCTTTCGGGGGGAGTGAACCGTATTTCCTTCGGTGTTCAGTCCCTTGATGAAAATGAGCTGAAATTCTTGGGCAGACGGCACAATGCGGCACAGGCAACAGCGGCAATTGAGCTTGCATACAAGGCAGGCTTCCGCAATATCAGCGCAGACCTGATGCTGGGACTGCCTGAGCAGTCGGAAAAAAGCGTTGAATATTCTGTTTCTGCGCTTTCGGCATTGCCGATAAATCATATTTCCGCATATCTTCTTAAAATCGAGGAGAACACCCCTTTCGGGCAGATGAATATTACTGTTCCCGAGGACGAAAGAATGGACGAAATCTATCTTTTTGCCTGTGAACAGCTGGAAAAAAACGGCTTTTCCCAGTATGAAATCAGCAATTTTGCAAAGTCAGGCTATGAGTGTAAGCACAACTTAAAATACTGGCGTTGTGAGGAGTATATCGGCATCGGTGCGGCGGCTCATTCCTACTATAAGGGCAAGCGTTTCTGCGTGGAAAGAAGCCTGCGTGATTTTGTTGCTTCGGACATTCAGAAAACCATCATAACCGACGAAAATGCAGGGGATTTTGATGAATTTGCAATGCTGAAGCTGAGACTTTCAAAGGGTCTCGGATTTTCCGATTGCGAGCATTTTGGTGTGGAAAAAAACACAATTCTCACAAGACTGAAAAGGATTCCGAAAGAATATTACCGTTTAACAGACGAAGGCATTTCTCTTACAAAAGAGGGCTTTCTGCTTTCAAATGCGGTAATAGGAAAAATTTTAGGATACTGATATGGAATATTTACAGATAGGAAATGTAAAAATAAAGAAAACAGCGGCTCTCGCACCTATGGCGGGAGTCGCCGATTATGCTTTCAGAAAGGTTGCAAAGGAGTATGGTGCAGCCTATGTGGTAAGCGAAATGGCAAGCTGCAAGGGCATGTTTTACAGCGACAGGAAAACTGCTGAGCTGCTTACAGTCACGGACTATGAACGCCCCATGGCGGTACAGCTTTTCGGTTGTGAGCCTGAATTTGTAGCACCTGCGGTGAAGATTGCGGAAAGCTTTAAGCCTGATATAATCGACCTTAACAGCGGTTGTCCCGTACCTAAGGTAGCAGGCAACGGCTCAGGCAGTGCTCTTATGAAGAATCCTAAGCTTTTTGGCGAAATGATAACCGCTATGGTAAAGGCGACAGACCTGCCCGTTACGGTGAAAATCCGCAAGGGCTGGGATGAGAACAGTGTAAATGCGGTTGAAATTGCTAAAATTGCCGAGGAATGCGGAGCAGCAGCGGTTGCCGTACACGGAAGAACAAAAAACCAGATGTACAGCGGAAATGCTGACTGGGACATAATTGCGGCAGTAAAGCAGGCAGTGAAAATTCCCGTTATAGGAAACGGCGACGTGGATAGTGCGGAAAAATGTGCCGAAATGTATAAATATACGGGCTGTGACCTTGTTATGATAGGCAGAGGCGCCTGCGGAAAGCCATGGCTTTTCCGTGAAATCGAGCAGTATTTCAGCGGCGAGGAAATCACCCCCGTGACCTTTGCGGAACGCATCTCCACAATGCGCAGACAGATTCAGTATCTTGTGGAAAATAAGGGTGAATATATCGGAATGAAAGAAGCGAGAATGCAGACAGGCTGGTATCTTAAAGGAATGCCGGGGGCGGCAAAATACCGTGCTCACTGCGGTACGCTTTCTACAATGAATGACCTTGATAATTTAATTGAAACAATCAGAAAGGAACAGGAAACATGATAGCTTTGATTACAGGCGCAAGCTCTGGCATCGGCAGGGCAATGGCGGTCGGCTTTGCAAAAAGAGGCTTCAATCTTATAGTTGTTGCACGCCGCAGACAGAGACTCCTTGAACTTAAGGAAGAGGTGCAGGAAAAATACGGCGTAAAGGTGCGCTGCTTCTGTCACGATTTATCAAAAACCGAGGAATGTGTAAAGCTTTTTGAGGAGGTAAGCCGTGTAAATGTCGATGTAGTCGTAAACAGTGCAGGCTTCGGAGTTTTCGGAAAGTTCCACGAAACAAGCCTTGAAGACGAGCTTAAGATGATTGATGTGAACATAAAGGCTGTCCACACCCTTACAAAGCTTTTCTTACAGAAATTCAGAGAAAGAAACAAGGGCTTTATCCTGAATGTAGCCTCAATTGCAGGCTTTATGGCAGGTCCTGAATTTTCCTCCTACTATGCTTCAAAAAGCTATGTAATCAACCTTACAAAGGCAATTCACGAGGAACTCAGAATTGAAAAATCCAACGTATATATCGGCGCACTCTGTCCCGGACCTGTACGCACTGAATTTAACGAAATTGCAGGTGCTCAGTTTGCCACAGCGGGCATTTCCGATGTGGAAGCGGCGGAGTATGCTATTGAAAAAATGCTCGACGGACAGATGATTATAATCCCCGGTGCAGGCACAAAATTCCTGCGTGTAGCGGCAAAGTACGCTCCCGATAACGTAATGCTTGCGGCAACAGGCGCAGTCCAGCGTTCACGTAAGAAAATCGAAAAGGATACGGATATAATTACTGAATAAAATAAAAGGCTCCCTTTACAAAAGGGAACCTTTTTTGTTAATCAGAATAACGCCCCCCGTAACCCCGAAAAAGCGGTACAGCTCCGAGCATTTCATCTCTCCCTTTCTGCCCCATGAGCAGAAGGCGAGTATATCGCTTTCAATACCTGTAACGGTGAAATAATGCCACCGCATTTTTCGTTCCGCACCGTTCATTTTATAGGGCAGCTTCCTGAAATTTTCGCCGACTCTGACAATGACAGGAAAACCTGCCGCTACCGATTTTTCAATAGTCTCACGGAGTTCCTTTTCCGACATCTTTCGCTTTGGGATAAAGGAAAAAGTATAGTCGGGATTGCTTTCCGAGAGCATTTTCACAACCTTTTTCGGCGGTATCCCGAAGCAGTCGGTTATGTTCAGGATTTTCGCCTTTTCGCATACAAATTTCACATATTCAACCCACGGCAAAGCACTTGTTTTCTGAAGAAAAAGCGTCATATCGCATACAGCCATAAGACCGCAGCCGCACCGCTTTATGCGTTTGCCATTAGGGTAATTCAGAAAGCTGTTCTGATTTCCGCCATAGCTTTCGCCCCAGGGGTTAAGCACCTTTATAAATTCAATTTCCATTTTCTATATAATCACTCCTCAGCTGTCCGCAGGCGGCATTCACCGACGAACCCAGCTCCCTGCGCATTGTGACGCTGATATTGTTCTTTTTCAGCACGTCATAGAACCGCATTATCTGAGGGAAATCCGCACATTCGTAAATATCGCCCTCGCTGCTGTTATAGCGGATAATATTTACATAAAGCCTGCTGTCCCCTATAAGGTCGGCAAGCTCCCGTGCATTTTTCTCGCTGTCATTTACACCCTTTATCATAACATATTCAAGCGCAACCCTCTTGTTCAGCTTTTCGGAAAAATCCTTTACCGATTTTATAAGAACGGGCAGGGGATATGCCTTATTTATGGGCATCAATTCCGAACGGAGTGTATCGTTGGGAGCGTGGAGACTTACCGCAAGATTGCAGGGGAATCGGCTTTCGGTAAGCTTTTCGATTTCGGGTACAAGTCCGCAGGTTGACACAGTTATTTTCCGTGGAGCAAAGGAAAGCCCCTTAGGATAAAGCATAATGTCAATGAAATCCATTACGTTATCGTAGTTGTCCAGAGGCTCGCCGATACCCATTACGGAAATTCCCGCAAGGCCGGGGGTCTGCTTTTTCACAAAAAGCACCTGCTGTACTATTTCGCCTGCTGTGAGGCTGCGGATTTTTTTTAGCCTGCCGCTTCTGCAGAATTTACAGCCCATATTACAGCCTGCCTGAGTGGAAACGCATACGCTTCCGCCGTATTCGTGCCTCATAAGCACCGTTTCCACAAGGTTTCCGTCGGAAAGGCGGAACAGGTACTTTACGGCTGTTTCGCCGTCGGAAATATCAATACATTCAAGGGGCGGAAGCTCAAAGCTTTCCGAAAGAATCGTTTTGATTTTTTCCGAAAGGGACAGTTCCGAAATACTGCTTATCCCGTCACGGTAAAGGGCGGTCATTACCGCCTCCGCACGGGAGCTTTTTTCGCACTTTTCAGCGAAGAATCCGCATAATTTTTTATATGTCATATCGTAAATGTTCATAAAATCACCTTATATAATGATACTCTGAAAAAATCTATTTGTCAAGGCAGAAAAAACGTAGTCAAAATAAACAAAATTTAACAAAAAAATTATCGGAAATGTAGAAAATAACGTTTTCGTTATTGACTTGATATATATATATATATATAATTAAAATGTATAATTTTGCAATAAAATTTCAGGAGGTTAAACATGAAATTAAAAAGATTTTTAGCCGCTGCACTTGCAGGTGTAATGGCTATTACAAGTTCTGTTGTAACAAGTGTTACAGCGAGTGCGGAAACAATAGAAACTACATTAGGCACATTCTTTACAGGTGAAGCTGTTTTATCAGGCGCATCATATAATAGTCATTGGGTACAGCTTAGCGACGAGGGACAGTCATGGACGTGGGAAGAAGTTTTAGAAAATGAAAATGTGTATTTAAAGGTTGTATATTCCATGGATGCAACAGGTGCTGATAATCACAATAATGCTTTTACTTGGGGCGGTCTTGAAGGTGGTTGGTACACTGGTGATATTAAGGCTTATACATCTGATTCTATTCCTATGTATTATGACGGTACTGATGTAGTTGCTGATACTGATTATACTGCATATCTTCTTTTTAGCAAACTTTTACTTAGCGCTTCTAATGTTGACGAATGGGGTCAGCTCGGCTTCAATATGCAGGCAAACACATCGGGTGAATGGACATTAAAGTCTGTTTTGTTAGTTAAAATTACGGAAACTTACGCAATCACAACAACAACTCCCACAAACGGTACATTATCCGTTGATAAGACAGGAGCAGCTGAGGGTGAAACAGTAACAGTTACAGCAAATCCTGCAACAGGCTATGAATTAGAAGCTATCACAGTAAACGGCACAGCTATCACAGGCACAACATTTGAAATGCCTGCTGAAGCAGTTACAGTAGCTGCTACCTTCAAGGCAGCAGAAACTGAAGAACCCGAAGAAGACGTTCTTGAATCAGGTACATACACAGACGGTACATGGGAACAGCTTTCCGCTGATGAAATCGCCGCTTTAGGCAACTTAAACACAAACACAATCGTAGGCGACGAATACCTCACAACACAGAATGTTCTTTCTGTTCAGTACAGTGCATCAGAAAAGAAGTTCCGCATCTATCAGTTATACGGCGAAAAAGACCTTGCTGACAAGTCATCTGCTTCTATCGTTGTAAAGAAGGGCGATGTAGCTCTCAGACTCACAACAGAATGTGTATACACAACTATTGCAGACGGTCAGACCGCTCCTGACGGAAGCTACTATATTGCATGGGTAATCAGCGGTGTTGAAGACCCCACAGCATTCTCTTACAGCGGAATCACACTTGCATAATCTGAAAAGGAGGAATACTTAAATGAGACGTGAATATACAAAACCTGAAATTGAGGTTACACTCTTTGCTACTGAATCCATTATGGACAGTGGAAACACATCAACTGATGACAGCTCTACAATCGAAATGGAAGTAAACAACACTCTTCCCGGAGAAATTTCCTCTGATACCTGGGATATTTAAGCATAATAGTCGAAACGGCAGGTTTCATAACCTGCCGTTTTAAATTGAAAGGAAAACTATGAAAAGAATTATTACTGCTGTGTTTGTTTCAGCTTTGATTGTTTGCCTTTGCGGCTGTGAAAATCCCGAAAAGAAGGAAGCGTCAACCACTACCACGGTTGTAACAACCACAGAGCAGACAGTTTCCGAGACAACAACACAGGCTGCTGAAACCACAGAACAGACCTCAGCTGAAACAACCACAGGTAAGATAGGCGGATTCATCATATATGACGAAGCACCAGGCGCAGATGTCACCTGGGAAGATATCGGTGCAGAAGAATGACGGGCTTTTACAATATATGCGGACTCAGCGTTCAGGCGGATTTCCGTTGCGAAAAAATGATTTCACGTGCCGAAAAATACCGCTGCGAGGAGTGCGCACCGCAGATTGTTATACCCTGTAATCAGTCGGAAATTGACCGTCTTATGAAGAACCCGGGGATTGATGAAGCTTCGGCGGAAAATATCTATACAGCAGACTATTTTTATACCTCCTTGCTGAAATTCGGCGGGTTTATGCTTCATTCCTCGGCAGTTGAGGTTGACGGAAGGGCATATCTCTTTTCTGCTCCCAGCGGAACAGGAAAATCCACTCATACCTCCCAATGGCTGAAGCTTTTCGGTGAAAGAGCACGCATTATAAACGACGATAAGCCTGCTATCCGTTTTGTTGACGGCGAGGCTTATGCCTACGGAACACCATGGAGCGGTAAATCCGACCTTAATGTAAATGTGGGTGTTCCGATACAGGGAATCTGTGTTCTTGAGCGTTCTGAGAACAATTTTATCGAACCTCTCGACGAGGGAACGGCGGTGTTTTCAATTCTCAATCAGACTATCCGCCCCCGTACAGAAAATTTTATGAATAATCTTCTTACTTTTCTGGATAAAATTATTGTTACAGTTCCTGTATGGCGAATGGGGTGCAATATTTCTACCGAGGCGGCAGAAATGGCATATAAGGCAATGTCTCAGAAATAAAAAATAGTATGCACGGCGGTTGCAGTGCATACTATTTATTTTTTTTGAATGCCTTGAATTTTTCCATGTTCTGTCTGCGGTTTACAGTTGCGCCTTTTACCATTCTTACAATCCAGAAAAACGGAAGCAGGACGGGTGCTTTTCTGAGAACGGGGTACTGGTCCTGCATATAAGCGAGATTTGGGAAAAATCTTTCCAGCAGGAAGCTGCCCTTGCTTTTTCCGCTCATCTGTGAGATAACCTGATTTTCAAATGTGCCGTATGTGCCGCCACGCAGCACATATTCCGCCATTTTATTATGCTTTTCCTGAGGTTCCTTGCCGTCAAACCATATGTCCGAAAGTTCAAGGAAGCTGTCGAACAGCTCCGCTTCGCCTATGTTGTCAAAAAGACTACGTATCTGCGGTATATTGAGTTTATCATCTGCCTTTTTGCGGTAGATATGTAAATCCATAAAGCTTCTGATACCTGTTCCGCCCCACTTGTAGTGCCCCATAGCGTGAGCCATTACAAAGGCAAAGCAGTAATCGGGGATAAGTCTGTATCTTGTCCCTGTGACAAGTTCGGTTTTGCTCCATATATCCTGGAAAATTACTGCGAAACTGTCGGTGGTTGCCCTGAAAAGGGAACGGTGAAGCTCGATATTCATAACAGGCGCCTTATAGTAGACATCGTGGTTGATCTCATCCAGTTTGCCCGGGGTGTATCCGAGTGTGGAGAGGGTGTCACCTGCTTTTTTCAGATTTTCCTCGTCCACAAGAATATCAATATCGCACATTGTACGGAAATCGCTCTGCGGATACATAGCTTTAAGAATCGTGCCTTTAAGGGTAAGAAAGCGTATTCCTGCCGAAGTGAAAGCCGCGGTAATCTGCTCGAGTTCGGCGCGCTGAATGATATCACGCATGATTTCACGGTCACGTATCTCTGCCCATTTTTTAAGCAAAGCTGCATCAGGCTTGTTTTTCAGCTTTTCAATGCCGTAGAAAGTGATATTTGCAATGCTGTGAAAATCCGACAGCTTAAGTACAGCCTCAAAGCTTGCATTTTCAGGCAGCTCGGGAGGCTGTTCATTTTTCAATACAGCGTTCAAAAGGCTGAACAGGTATTTGATGTTGATACTGGTAATCATTTTTTCTGCTTTCCTGTAAATAAATATCTGAGTTTAAAGAATACTTTTCGTAGAAAGAAGCTGCGCCATATAAGCAGGTAGAGTCTGTAACCGATACTGTTTATATTGACAGGCTTGTCATCGCGGAAAATTTTCGAGACAACGCCTATAATATGGCTGCGGTCAATGCCTTTTTCAAGCACAGCCTGATTATCTCCGCACATAGTGCAGATTCCTTCTTCATTTCTCATAACACGGTGCAGTATATATGCGCCGTTTTCTCTTGTGTAGAATGCGATATCGTTCTTTTTGAGCGGTTCAGAAGGTTTTATCAGGGTGACGGAATCTCTGCCCTCTCTTAAAAGCGGAAGCATACTTGTTCCCGAAGGGTAGATTCTGAATTCTCCGCCGCTTTCAAGGACCTCACGGATAGTGCTGTCGTATTCTTCAAGCTTAAAAGTCTGCTTAGTCAAGGAGATCAGCCTCTTTAAGGGTGCTTAAAAAGTCTGCAATATCGTTTTTCGCCGTTGCTTCATCAATATCATATTCCGTAAGCATAGCTGAAACGAGTCCGTTTTCGCTTGTTTCATTCTGAAGCTTTTCCCAGAGGAATCTTCCTGTATTATTAAGTCTGATAATGCCGTTGAAATTACGGCTTTCTTCACCTACAGCAACTACTACGTTCTGTTCTCCCACCTGACGAAGTAAAAATCCGTTTTTAATCTTCATTTTCCGTCCGTTCCTTTCACGTTTTCTTTTACAATCAAATTATACTCTATCTGTATATTTTTGTCAAGAAAAAGCGTCGAATAAACGCTTCAGATATTTATTTTCCAGCATAATGTTCAGTTCCTCTCCGAGAAAAAGAATATAAATGCAGATATAAAGCCACAGAATTGCAGTAACAGGGAAGGCAAGACTGCCGTACAGCGAGGGATAATCCGCAAAATGCTCAACATACACTGCATAAAGCACCGAAAAACCTGTCCAGCCTCCTGCGCTGAAAACAGCTCCGGGGAGCTTTGAAAGGGGTTTTGACTTGCTTTCGGGCAGGGCGCAGTAAATCAGCGTAAAGAACATCACCAGCAGCAGAAATCCGATGACCCATCTGAGAGCAAAGGCGTTGCCGCTGTCGGTAAGGGAAACTGCGAACATCATTTCCGCCTGCTTCAGCAATTCCTCCCCGAAAATCAGTATTACAAGCACTACAATTATCACTGCCGTTAAAAGCAGTGTGTAAACGACAGAGTAAAGCCTTAGTCTTAAAAAACCTCTGTTTTCCCTTACGTTATGAATACGGTTAAGTCCGTTTATAATTCCGATAAGACCCCGTGACGCTGACCATAGGGAAAGTATCGTCGTAACGGACAGCAGTGCGCCGCCTGCTTTTACGTCAATTTCGCTGAGCAGCTGTCTGAGATAGCCCTCGAAATCATCGGCGGCGGTTAATCGGTAGCCTTCCGCCTCAGCAAAAACGGGAAAGGCACTTAGGATATTCAGCAGTATAATAAAAAACGGGACAAAGGAAAGTATGATAAACATTACCGAATAAGCGGAATATTCGCTGAGATTATGACGGCGGAAACGTCTTGTAATCCGCATTACAATAAGGAAAACCACCGCTGTGACATTGTTTTTCAAAAAAATTTTTTTCATATTTAAAAAAATTATGTCACTTTTCTGCGGTTTTATACGTTATATATAGTGAAAGGGACATTCCTCCGATAACTGCTTCAAAAATTTCAGAGCCTTTTGTCCCTAAAATAATATAACGGAGTGTGCGTCCTTTCCTCAACTGCACACTCCGCCTTTTTTTATTTGCCCATAAGGGGATTCTGAGCTACCGCATTCATCAGCTTAACCGTACGCTTGCCGTATGCGAAATCTGCAAGCTTAAAGGAAACAAGTAAGCTGATTACATAAGCTGCTGCACAGATTACAGCGGAAATTTCTGCAGGAATTCCGAAGCCATACAGGTGAAGATTGTGCAGGAATTCGTTTGTGCTTTCCATTGTAAAAATAAGTAATATGTAAGGTATAAAGCATACATACACAAGCAAAAAGCTCATCTGAATATTGACAAGTCCCATTGCAAGCTGAGTGAATAAAATGCCCAGTGCGTTGAAAATAAGCACGTCGCTGAGCATAAATTCAGCACTGCCGCCGAGTAACACAGAAATCAGAGAAATTGCCAGAATAACAAGGTTTACTATACCGCCCAGAGTGGGAATAACTTTTGTGAAAACGGCCTTTGAATCGGGGCAGGATATAAAGAAACGGTTGTTGGTAAGACCTGCAAATAAAAAGGTCATTCCGAAAAATGTCAAATAGTAACCGAAGCCTGTAAAGGAAGCGCTTAAAAGATGTTCCTCATCGCCCATCATCTCTCCCTCAACACCTACCAGAACAAGCATAGCCACACCCAGAAGTGTAAGGATAGCTGTAATCCATATAAGCCTGTTCTGTTTTAATATGGTGAAAAACAGCTTCCACGCATTTTTTGTATTCTTCATTGTCTTTTATCCTTTCCCGTATGATGTTCTGAGGTTCTTGCCGAGGCGCTTGTAGAAGAGTATCAGTGCAACTGCCGCAAATACCGTTACACAGCCCAGAATGATAAGCTGGAGATTTACAGGTACAAGGTCTTTTGGGACGCCGTCAGCCATCAGAAATACCATTGCACAGCAGACAAGCGGTACCGTAGAAAACATCATTGTGTAGACATATGCTCTGTGGCTTGTGTTCACAAAAGCGGTAATAAGCGTTCCGAGAGCTGTTGCAAACAGATAGATAATACCTATCATAGGTGTGAAGGCCATATCAGGCATAAAAATGAAGTTAATAATTGTTATCACATATCCGATAGCATAGCAAATAATATCGGAGATAATGCACTGCTTTCTGAAATGGCTTTCAAAATTAGGGATTGAACGGAAATACTTGTAGCCGTGAGTTTCAGGTGCGCAGTAGGTAAGATGAGTTCTTCCGAACACAAATCCGTACATGATAAAAGCAAACTCAGTCAACAGAAGAATAAGTTCGGGGGTTAACAGTGCCAAGCCGCCAAATAATGCCGTCATTATAATTGATATCACTATTATAAAAATTATAAAAAGCGCAAGCCCCTGGGGCTTTAAAGACTGATATATTTTCATTTAATTTCTCTCCTCTGTATTATTCCAGTTGAATCTGAGTTTTTTGTAAAAGGGAATAAGCGAAACAAGTGCAAATGTTACGGAAATTATCGATAAAACAATACCAACAATAGGATTTGCGGTAACATCCTCAAAAAAAAGCTTGTAAAGTCCTATCGTGCCGCCCAATATAGCGTAGGAAACGCCTGTAATCGTGCCGTTTGGCTTTTTCATTTTACTGCGGTTTGCACACATGAGATTCTGAATCCCGAAGCTCAGCATATAAAGTGTTACGGTGCTGATAAGTCCTGCATTTTTAAATCCGTATAATGCCAGCCATAAAAGGCTCAGACCACCCAAAGCAAAGGAAATTATATGCATTTTTATGCAGTGCTTTCTGTACTTTTCATACGCGTCGGGCAAAGAATGGAAATATTTATATCCTGCTGTTTTCGGTGACAGGTAAGAAAAATGGTGAGTATTGCAGTAGGTCATTATCAGCATTATTGCAATTGAAAATATGTTGGCATATGCTTGATTGTCGGGTGAGGCGATTCCTGCAAGCATAAGAATAACAACCAAAGCGAAAAGCACTGCTATAATGCCGATTATTTGCTTCGTATATAATTTATTGAAATAACCGTAGGTTTTCATTTAAATCCTCTCCTTTATTTACCCTCATTCATTTCGGCAAGCTTTAAAATCTCTATGCTAAGCTGCTGAAGAGTGGGGATTTCCGTGCCTGCACCAAGGCTTTCGGCCTTTTCCTTGTTCTCCGCAAGCGAGAGACCGCTGTAAACGGTAGCATTCTTTGATTTTGTAAGAAGCAGACCCTTTACGCTTTCGTAGGTTGCAATATCGTCACGTACGATAATGTATTTTTCCTTTAAGTCTTCCACAAAGCCCTGTTCAACAATTTTACCTGCGGACATGAAAATTACATAATCAGCGGCATATTCCATATCGGAAATATTGTGTGTGGAGAAGATGATAGTCTTTTCGCCGTCACCCTCGTCAATGTACTGTCTGAAACGGTCGCAGAGCCTGTCTCTCATAAGAGGGTCAAGGTTTGAGCCGGGCTCGTCAAGCACCAGTAAATCTGTATCCCTTGCAAAAACGGAAGCTAAGTAAATTCTCATCTTGTTACCGTCCGACATCTGCATGAGATTCTTTTTCTTCTTCTTGCCTGCAAGCTCACTTTCCACGCCCATTTCATCGCAGAGCTTTGCGAACTTTTCACGGTTGAATGTTCTGAACGCCGCCTCGCAGGAAACGGCAATATTCTTTGCTGTCCAGTCGGCAGGGTAGAAGCTCTGCGCCGCACAATAGCCGATTCTTTCTTTAATTTCTGCGGTTGTGTCGGTTGCTTCACCGAAATATGTAACCTCTCCGTCTGTTTTCTCTATAATTCCGCAGAGAGTGTCGATAAGGGTTGTCTTACTGGCGCCGGTT
>CAZGRB010000028.1:0-1530 GCA_964527695.1 uncultured Ruminiclostridium sp. | reverse complement strand
GCCGTTTGCGCCGATAAGTGCGGTAGAAAATCCCATAGGGATTTCAAAATCAAGCTCACCGAGCTTAAAAGTCTTATATTCCTTTGTAAGTCCTTTTGCTTTGATTGCTGCTTTCATAATGTGTACCAGACCTTTCTTAATCAATAGTTGCGAGGGTCTTTATCATATTTATGACCTCTCCCGTGGTTACGCCTGCAATTCGTGCGGATTCGATTGCGTTAAGCAGATGCTGTTCCAGCTGTCTTAAATGCTGTTCCCGTATCATTTCTCTGTCCTGTGGGTTTACGATGTACCCCTTGCCCTGAACTGCGGAAACAAGTCCCTCTTCCGCAAGCTCTTCATAAGCTTTCATCGTGGTGATTACGCTTATTTTAAGGTCCTTGGCAAGTCCCCTGATACTTGGCAGATATTCGCCCTCTTTTATTATACCGTTCATAATTTCCTCTCTGAACTGTGTTGAAATCTGCTTGTAAATGGGGATGTCTGAGTTCTGTAAGATTTTCAAATTATCACTCCTCTCGTTCTATCTGTTTTATTTTTTTGTTTTGAGTTTTTTATCGTTGAATAAGCAAGAAAAGGTAGAGCAATAAGCTCAGCAATTCCCAGTGTTCTTGTCAGCATATCGGGAAGCTGAGTGCCCAGTATGTTTGAACCGCTTATAATAAGTGTGCTGACGCCGATTACTATTAAGCTTAAGCTCCACATAAGATTTTTCTTTACTTTCATAATATTTCCTCTCCCACATTCAGTGTTTATATCAACTGTTTATGTGTTATATTAACAGTATAAACAGAAAAAGCGAATTTGTCAAGAGGTTTTTGAAAATATTTTCTGATTTTTTCCGAAAAAACAAAAAAGCTGCCTTTGACAAGCAAAAGCAGCTTAAATTGTTATTTAATTATTCAGCGTCTTCAGCAGCCTCTTCAGCTTCCTCGGCAGGAGCTAAAAGAGCCTTGATAGAGAGGCTTACTCTTGACTTTTCTTCGTCAATTTCAGTAATCTTAGCGTCTACAACCTGACCTACAGAGAGAACCTGAGCTACGTTTGTAACTCTTTCGAGAGCAATCTGAGAAATATGGATTAAACCGTCAACACCGGGAATAATCTGTGCGAATGCGCCGAAAGGTGTGATAGATACAATCTGAACCTTAGCAACATCGTCAACAGCAAATTCGGAAGTGAACTTTGTCCAAGGGTTGTCCTCTGCCTTCTTAGCGGAAAGGGAAACTCTCTTCTTTTCGGGGTCGAAAGCCTTAACGTAAACGTTAAGCTTGTCGCCGATAGCAACGATTTCCTTGGGGTGCTTGATTCTGCCCCATGTAAGCTCGGAGGAATGAACCATTCCGTCAACACCGCCGAGGTCTACGAATACGCCGTAGCTTTCCATAGACTTAACTTCGCCTGTGAACTCCTTGCCAACTTCGAGTTCTTCCCAGAACTTAGCCTTAGCTGCGTCTGTGATTTCCTTTTCAGCTGCACGGATAGAGCCTACAACTCTGCCTCTGCCTTCGTTTACTTCTATAACCTTGA
>CAZGRB010000027.1:0-16606 GCA_964527695.1 uncultured Ruminiclostridium sp. | reverse complement strand
GTATAATAATCATAAAGTGGTTTTTTGTCCACTTTTTTGGTTAAAAGTTCACTTTTTAACCTTTTCAACAGAGTTTTCCACCGTTTTCAGAATGAAAACGGGAAAACGTAAGTTGAAAATGTTGAAAGTGTTGAAAACTTACCTCAAAACATTCTTAAAAGGAGGGATAAGGCTTGAGAGGCGAATTCAAAAGTACACTTGACGCAAAAGGCAGAATGAACTTTCCGATAAAGCTCCGTGAAGAATTCGGTACAAGCTTTATCATTTCCAAGACAATCGGCGCAGAATGTATAAAGGTATACTCCATGAGCGACTGGGAAGTGCTTGTTCAGAAGATCAAGGATATGCCCCAGACTCAGACAGCGGCAATCCAGCGTTTCCTGTTCGGCTCAGCATTTGAAATCGAGCCTGATAAGCAGGGACGTGTGCTTATCCCCGCACCTCTCCGTGAATATGCAGGTCTTTCCTCGGACATAGTAATAGTAGGTCTTGAGGGACGTGCTGAAATCTGGGACAAGGCTAAGTGGGACGAGCTGAACGCAGGTCAGGATACAATGAACCTTGCGGAAATCGCTATGGAGCTTGGTATTTAATATGGAATTTGTGCATAAATCGGTGCTGCTTACCCAGACGGTTGACGGGCTGGGCATTAAGCCGAACGGAATTTACGTTGACTGCACCGCAGGCGGTGGAGGCCACAGCTTAGAAGCGGCAAAACGCATGGACGACAGCAATAAGCTTATCTGCTTTGACCAGGATAAAGAGGCAATTGCGGCGGCAACAAAGCGGCTGGAAGGCTACAATCCCATATTCATAAACAGAAATTTCTGTACTATCCGTGAATCACTTGCGGAAATAGGAATTGAACATATAGACGGCGCAATGCTGGATTTAGGGGTTTCCTCCTATCAGCTGGATAACGCCGAGCGCGGTTTTTCATTCCACGAGGACGCTCCCCTTGATATGCGTATGAGCGGAGAGGGTATGAGTGCCTATGATGTGGTCAATGATTATACTGCGGAAGAGCTAGAACATATTCTTTTCAATTACGGCGAGGAGAAATTCGCCCGTGGTATTGTAAAAGGTATTGAAAAGGCAAGAGCCGTTGCTCCCATAAGGACAACAGGCGAGCTTGCGGAAATTATCAGAAACAATGTGCCGCTTAAGGTGCGCAGGGAGAAGAATCCCTGCCGCAAGACTTTTCAGGCTATAAGAATTGAAGTAAACCACGAGCTTGATGTTCTGAAAACGGCGCTTGATGACATTTTTGAAATGCTGAATCCCGGGGGAAGAATTTCGGTAATAACCTTCCATTCCCTTGAGGACAGAATTGTGAAGCAGCGTTTTAAGGAACTTACCGAAGGGTGTACCTGCCCCAAGGATTTTCCCGTATGCGTATGCGGAAACAAGCCGAAGGCGGCTCTTGTAAACCGTAAGCCTATAGTGGCGGACGAAGCGGAGCTTGCTGACAATGTAAGAAGCAGAAGTGCAAAATTAAGGGTTATAGAAAAAATCTAAGAGGAAGTATCTGAATGTATAACGGAAATTCAAACTTAGCTTATGACCTTTCCCTTTTCGAGGTAGACGAAGAATACGAAAAGAAGAAAGAGCAGAAGCGTGAAGAGAAGAGCCACATACGGATGACTGAAAAGAAGGCTGTCGCACGAAACGGCAGTATCTTCGCAACGGTTGTCTCCGCTGTTTTATGCATTGCAGTTGCCTTTTCCATTCTTTACAGCAAGGTTGAACTGGCAGAATACACCGCTATGATAAGCGAGGTAAAGACGCAGCTTGAAACCGAGCAGAGGGAAAACGACAGACTCAATGCAGAGCTTGACAGCATGGTTACGCTGGATAATGTAGAAAGTATAGCTGCAACAGAGCTGGGGCTTCAGAAAACCCAGAGCTCGCAGATTAACTTTGTAACGCTCAATACGGAGAAAATGACCGAAGTTGCCCAGACTGACTCCAATATCTTTGTATCTATCAAGGATTGGTTCTACGATGTTCTGGAATATCTCGGCTTCTGACATAATATATTTAATTACGGGCGTGTCCTGCATATGGATAATCGCCCGTATCGTTGTATTCACCCATAACAGATTTATGATGAAAAAGAAAGGAAATGCAGATGGCACAAAAGAAAATGCCTGACAGTTTTGACAGCACTCCAATGCTTGCTCCCACAAATATAATGAAAAAACGTATGTTTTTCGGTGTATTTGTAGCGGTTCTCCTTTGTGCTGCCTACATAATCTTTGTGCTTTATGATGTTGCTATAAATAAGTCGGAGTACTACCGTGCCAAGGCCAATCAGCAGCAGATTGAAGAATTTACAATAAATGCCAACCGCGGTACAATCTATGACCGCAACGGTAAAATCCTTGCACAGAGTACAACCGTATGGGATGTTATTGTAAACCCCTATCAGATAAAGAATGTTGACGCCCTTGACGACAACGGCACAGAGGATGACAAGGAAGACGATAAGGTAGACGAGAACAAGGTCGAGGACATAGCCAAGGGTCTTGCGGCAATACTTGAAATAGACGGGGATGAATTATTTGAAAAAATAATGACAAGCGACCAGCGTTATTATATCGCAAAGAAGAAAATTGACCGTGAAACGCAGGACGAGGTAGAAGCCTTTATTCTTGCAAATAAGATAAACGGCTATTCAATATACCTTGTGGAAAACAGCAAGCGTTATTACCCTAACGACTCCCTTGCTTCCAGTGTTATCGGCTTTACAAACTATGATAACGACGGTGTTTACGGAATCGAAGCATACTATGATGATTATTTAAAGGGCGTTGACGGTCTTGTGGAAATCGCTACCGACTCAAGCGGCGGCGCAATGCCCTATGATTACGAAAAAAGATATGAGGCAAGCGACGGTAACAGCCTTATTCTCACCATTGATGAAGTAGTACAGCATTATCTTGAAAAAAATCTTGAAACAACACTTTCCCAGCATAAGGTTGCCAACCGTGCTACGGGAATTATCATGCACGCAAAAACGGGCGCAATTGTGGCAATGGCTACCGCTCCGGGATATGATTTAAACAATCCTTCTGAACTTTCGGAGTATGACCAGCAGCAGCTTATCGAGCTTGAACAGGACCTTATTATGGACTATGCGGCAGGCAGTATGACTGACCAGGACGCAATCAACAAGCTGATTGAAGAAGAGCTTGTGGCAACCGAAGCGGCAATGCGCGAAACCCAGTGGAAGAACAAGGCTGTTTCAGAGCTTTACTTCCCCGGTTCGGTTTTTAAGGTAATCACCTGTGCTTCCGCTCTTGAGGAAGAAGCTATAAGTCTTGAATCAACATTTGAATGTTATTATGAGGTTACGGTTGCGGATACTGATTTCCATTGCTGGAGCCCCATAGGTCACGGCACCATCAATTTACAGAGCGCAATCACCGCTTCCTGCAACCCTGCGTTTATTGATGTAGGTATTCGTCTCGGAAAAGAACTTTTCTGCGATTATTTTGAAGCCTTCGGCTTTACAGAGAAAACAGGCATTGACCTGCCCGGTGAGGCTTCTCCTTTATATATGGACAGAGAAAGAATGGGAATCGTTGAACTTGCCTCCTCCTCCTTCGGACAGACAAACAAGATTACTCCTATTCAGATGATATGCGCTTACGCTGCGGCAATCAATGGCGGTTATCTTGTAACTCCCCACGTTGTTGACAAAATCGTGGACAGCGACGGCAACGTTATCAAGACTACCGATACCACTGTAAAGCGTCAGGTAATAAGCGAGGAAACCTCCGAGCTTATGAGGACGATTACGGAAAATATCGTTACAACTAACGGCGGAACAAACGCATATATCCCCGGCTATCATATCGGCGGTAAGTCGGGCACATCACAGAAGCTGGACGAATACGGCGAATATAATATGCGCTATGTAGGTTCGTTCTGCGCATTCACTCCTGCCGACGACCCCGAATACATAATGCTTGTATGTATTGACGAACCGCTGGGAGGTTCATATTACGGCTCTGCGGTAGCGGCACCTGTTGTATCTGCGGTGTTCAGTGAATGTCTCGAGTATCTGGGCGTTTACCCCCAGTATACAGCGGAAGAACTTGCACAGCAGGATACAGTAGTACCTTATGTTTATGACTTTGCGCTTCTGGACGCAATTGCAAAGCTCAATGAAAAGGGTCTCAAATACGAAATCGTGGGAGACGAATCGGTAGGTATCGTTGACTATACCGTTCCTGCGGCTTCACTGAGTATTCCCCGTGACGGTACGGTTATTGTGTATATGCAGGGTGCGGAGGAACAAAAGGTAACAGTCCCCAACGTGGTGGGACTTACGGTTGAACAAGCAAATCTAAGACTTGTAAACGCAGGTCTTAACATATCCCTCGACGGCGGTGCAGTAAATAATGCTACTGCGACGGCAACTTATCAGTCCATAGAAGCAGGTACAGAGGTAAGCCGAGGCACAGTAGTAAGCGTAACCTTCCTTGTATCGGGAGATATCGGATAAAACGGTTTTATCCGAATGAATAATGAAAAATAAATGATGAAGAATTAAGGAGTCCGCTTTGCGGACGGTTTTAAAAAACCATCGCCATAGGCGATACCGCAACTTTTAACTTTTCACTCTTAGTTATTCATTAAAAAGAAAGGCGGTGAGTACCGTGAATTTATTTGATATAGTATATGAAAATGAAAGAGGCGGGCTTGCCGACTGCGAAATCGGTAAGGTTACCGACGACAACAGAAATGTTGAAAAAGGCGACGTGTTTGTTGCAATTGCAGGCAGGAATTTTGACGGTCATGATTTCTGCGCTGATTTGCTTGAAAAGGGCGCGGCGGCGGTAGTGACCGAGCGTGACTTAGGCCTGCCTCAGCAGATTGTCGTAAAGAACAGCCGTGAATATTTCAGCATCTTAGCTTCCCGCTATTACGGCAATCCTACAAAAAGGCTGAAGCTTATAGCTGCAACAGGTACAAACGGTAAGACAACAACAGCGAATCTTATAAAGGATATAATGAATCTTTCGGGTCACATCTGCGGCTATATCGGAACATCAGGCTATGATGTGTGCGGAAAGGTATATGAAGCAAGGCTCACAACTCCTCGTCAGATGGATTTATACCGTTATTTCAGGGAAATGGCGGATAACGGCGCAGAATACTGCGTTATGGAGGCTTCCTCCCAGGCGCTTTCTCAGCACCGTTTTGCAGGTGAGCGTTTTGTCTGCGGAATTTTTATGAATCTCACTCAGGACCACCTTGACTGGCACGGGACAATGGAGAATTATTACAAGGCGAAAAAATCCTTGTTTAAGTTCTGTGACAATGCAGTTATAAACATAGATGACAAATACGGAAAAAGGCTTTATGATGAGCTTTCACGTGCAAAGGAAAAGATAAATCTCATATCCGTGTCATCATCGGATTTAGCTGATTTCTTTGCAGTCAATATAAAGCTCCGTGCAGGCGGAGTTTCCTACTGGCTTTCCTCAAAGACGGACGAAAAATCCTTCCCTGTTTCCTTTTCAATGCCGGGGCGGTTCAATGTGGAAAATTCCCTTTGTGCGGCGGCAGCCTGCTGTCAGGCGGGACTGGACATAAGGACGGTATGTCATAATCTTGAGCAGGTTAAGGGTGTCTGCGGCAGAGCCGAGGTGCTCTATGACGGAAAATTCACCGTTATCTGCGACTATGCCCATACCGAGGACGGACTTAAAAAGATTCTTTCTACCGTTAAGGAATTTGCAAAAAAACGGCTTATTGTTGTTTTCGGTGCGGCAGGCGAGCGAGACGCAGGAAAACGGAAGGCAATGGGCGAATGTGTGGCGAGATATGCGGATATTGCAATCGTCACCTCAGACAATCCACGTTTTGAAGATCCTCAGCTTATAATTGATATGGTGCTTGAAGGTTTTTCGGACTGCTTCTGCCGTGTTGAGAGCTATATCGACAGGCTTGAAGCCATAAAATCTGCGGTAAAGGCCGCCGCAGACGGAGACGTTATTGTGCTTTGCGGAAAGGGCCACGAAAAATATCAGGTAATCGGTGACGATTATCAGCCCTTCAGCGAACACGATATAATAAAAGAGCTTACTGAAAGCATTTCGTAAGAAAGGAATTTACAAATATGCTCTGGACAATTCTTATAACAGCGGCAATTGCTATTGCAATCACCGCACTCATGGGCTTCTGGGCAATTCCCGTACTCAGAAGGCTTAAATTCGGTCAGACAATTCTTGATATAGGCCCTGTCTGGCATAAAAAGGATAAGCAGGGTACTCCCACAATGGGCGGTGTTATGTTCATTGCAGGCGTTGCGGTTGCCTTTGCGGCAGGTTTTGCCATGGCTCACGCTGCAGGGCTCATAAGCTTTGAGCAATCAGGGCAGATGAACATTATCCATGCCGTTTCGGGATTTATAATGGCGCTTATGTTCGGCTTTATCGGATTTCTTGATGATTTTATCAAGGTAAAGAAAAAGCAGAACGAGGGACTTACCGCAATGCAGAAGATAGTTCTTCAGGTGCTGGTTATTGCGGCATATTTCACTGTAAGAGTTCTTGCGGGCGATAGCTCCACTGTTATAAATATCCCCTTTTTCGGAAGCCTTGACCTGTGGTATTTCTACTATATCATTATGGGTCTTGCGATTCTTTATCTTGTAAATGCAGTAAACCTTACGGACGGTATTGACGGACTCTGTTCTTCGGTTACATTCGTTTACTGTGCTGTTTTCATTGTAATTACAGCTATGCTTCAGGCATACGGGCTTACCGTTCTTGCGGCGGCAACCGCAGGCGGCTGTCTCGGGTTCTTAATCTGGAATTTTCATCCTGCAAAGGTATTTATGGGAGATACAGGCTCCATGTTCTTCGGAGGAATCGTGGTTGCCCTGGGTATCGGCGCCAAGGCAGAGGTGCTTATGGTAATCGCCTCCGCAGTTTATATCTGGGAAGCTCTTACGGTGCTTATCCAGACCACATATTTCAAGCTTACACACGGTAAGCGTCTTTTCAAAATGACTCCCATTCATCACAGCTTTGAGATAAGAGGCTGGAAGGAAGTCAAAATTGTAGTTGTGTTTTCCCTTATTGCTGCAGCTGCAGGCATTGCGGCAGTGCTTCTTGTAAACGGTTTATGATGCCGTATCTCTGAAAGGAGAGTTTATGGATTATTATAACGGACAACAGAATAATCGTGCCCGTCAGCAGAACGGCTCTTCTCAGAGAACGGGAGTGCCTGTACGGCAGGCGAATAATGCCCGTCCTCAGCAGAACGGAAATGTGCGAAGACAGCGTACTGTTCCCGTAAAGCAGGCGAAGCCTGTAAAGGCAAGCGATATGCAGCGTCCGAAGCTGGGAAGCTTCGTTGAGCTGCTGAATCCTCAGAGATTTGACTTTACTATGTTTCTCATAGTAGTTATTCTCCTTGCGTTCGGTCTTGTAATGCTGTTTTCGGCAAGCTACGCCTCGGCAAAGGATACATACGGCGACAGCTTCTATTACATAAACCGTCAGCTTGTATTCGCAGTGGCAGGCTTTGCGGCCATGATATTTGTTTCATTCATTGATTACAGGCTTTACTGTCAGAAATTCATAGTATTTCTGGCGGTTGTTATTTCAGTTTCTCTTATGATACTGGTATTCGTTATGGGTAAAACCGTCGGCGGTGCTCAGCGCTGGCTGGAGATTGCAGGTAACACATTCCAGCCTTCGGAGATTTTAAAGCTTGCTACGATTATCGTTATAGCGGACTATATGCAGCGAAATTATGACAAGCGTAACGATTTCAAGAACTACTTTCTTCCGCTGGCGGCAAGAATCGTTATTTCCTGTGGTCTGGTGCTTATCCAGCCTCACCTTTCCTGCACGCTTATCATTTTTATTACATCTTACTGTATGCTTGCCATAGGCGGTGCAAATTTCAAGCATCTTGCGCTTATTGCGGTAGCGGTAGCAGTGGGATTGTTCGCAATTATCAAGATATTCCCTATGCTGGGCTTTGACTATGTAACCGACCGACTGCTCAGCTGGCAGGACCCTGAGGCAGACATTCAGAATGCTACCTATCAGACGTATCAATCCCTTGTAACCATAGGTTCGGGCGGTATGTTCGGTCTGGGTCTGGGCAACAGCCGTCAGAAATACGGCTACCTCCCCGTAACACAGAACGACTTTATCTTCTCAGTTATCTGCGAGGAGCTGGGCTTTATCGGCGCAATGCTGGTTATCCTTCTGTTTATTGTATTCCTGTTCAGAGGGTTCTACATTGCCTCTGCCGCTCCCGACAAGTTCGGTATGCTGCTTTGCTCGGGAATTGTTATTCACCTTACGGTGCAGGCGTTCCTCAATATTGCGGTAGTTACCAACGCTATGCCCAATACAGGCGTATCACTTCCCTTTATCAGCTACGGCGGCACTGCCCTGCTGATGCAGATGGCGGAAATGGGCATTGTTCTCAACATTTCAAGAAAGGCGGCAATGGATTAATGCGTGTTGTTCTTGCGGCAGGCGGTACGGCAGGTCATATAAACCCTGCGCTCGCCATTGCGGATAAAATAAAATATGTTTTCCCCGAAAGTGAAATACTTTTTGTGGGAGCACCCGACGGTATGGAGGCAACTCTTGTAAAAAAAGCGGGATATGATTTCCGTGCCTTTAAAATGGCAGGCTTACAGCGTAAATTATCTGTAAACAATCTTATAAGAAATGCAAAGGCGGCCTATTACTACATAACCGCCAGAAGCAATGCAAAAAAGCTGCTGAAGGAATATAAACCCGACGTGGTAATAGGAACGGGCGGATATGTTTCTGCGCCCATACTGCTCAGTGCGACAAAGCTTGGCATAAAGACTGTCACCCACGAGAGTAACTCTCTGCCGGGAATGACAACAAAGCTGCTGTCAAAAAATGTGGATAAGGTTTTTGTGGTAGATGAAGCGGCAATTTCGCATCTTCCCGTAAAGGAAAATGCGATTGTTACAGGAAATCCGCTCCGAAACAATATTCCTATAGAGGACAGAGGGGCGGCGAGAAAGAAGCTGGGACTTCCCGATGGACTTACGATTCTGTCCTTCGGCGGTTCTCTCGGCGCGAACAAGATAACTGAGGCGGTAGTTGAGCTTCTCAAATGGGAAAACAGTGTCGGCGGAATCAATCATATCCACGGCTACGGCGGAAACGGCAGGGATATGTTCAATGGCCTTATGGAAAGCGAGGGCGTTAAGCCCACAGAACGTATGATTCTTAAGGAATACATTGACAATATGTATACCTGTATGTGTGCGGCGGACATTATTATTTCCCGTGCAGGGGCAATGACCCTTACGGAAATAAAGGCAATCGGACGTGCGTCGGTGCTGATTCCTTTTCCGCAGGCGGCGGAAAATCACCAGTATTACAACGCTTTGTCGATGTCCGATGCAGGCGCTGCTGTGCTGATTGAGGATAAGGATTTGGAAAAGACAAAGCTGAAGGAGCTTATAAAGGAGCTTTCGGAAAATCCCGACAGGCTTTACGAAATGGAAAAAAATGCTGCAAAGCTGGGTACAACCAATGCGGCAGATGTTATTGTAAGCAATATTGTGGATTTAATAAATGTAAAATAAAGTGTTGACAAAAAATCCCTTTCCTGCATAATCTGTAAAGAAAAAGCAGGAAAGGGTGATAATATGTCATTGAAGCAGGCTGTTTCAGTACACGGAGGCAGACAGCTTGAAGGCGAAATCAGGGTGCAGGGTGCAAAGAACAGCGCTTTGCCCATTCTTGCGGCGGCGGTGCTTTGCAAAACTCAGGTAACGCTTTACAACTGCCCCCGTCTTACAGACTGTGACGCGGCTATGAGGATACTGACGACCCTCGGCTGTACCTGTAAGCGTGAGGGCAACTGCGTAACTATAAATCCATCGGTTATTTCGGGGACGGATATTCCCGCATCCCTTATGCGTGAAATGCGTTCATCGGTGATTTTTTCAGGTGCTCTTCTGGGCAGGGAAAAATGCTGTCGTCTCAGCTTTCCGGGAGGCTGTGAAATCGGAGCAAGACCCATTGATTTTCACCTTGACGCTTTCAGGAAAATGGGCGTTTCCATTACAGAGGAGCATGGTTATCTCACCTGCCGCAGTGATAAGCTCTGCGGTGCGGTTATAAGGCTTCCGCTTCCCTCTGTGGGTGCAACGGAAAATATCATGCTTGCGGCGGTTCTTGCGGACGGGGTTACCGAGATACATAATGCGGCAAGAGAGCCTGAAATCGTTGACCTTGCACAGTTTTTAAGACGATGCGGCGCAAGGATAAAGGGCGAGGGTACAGGTTTTATAACAATTGAAGGAGTCAGAGAGCTTTACGGCTGTGAATACAGCATAATGCCCGACAGGATTGCGGCGGCAACATATCTGTGCTGCGGAGCAATAACCCGTGGAGAGCTTATATTGACAAAAGCGGATTTCCGCTCGGCTGAGCCGTTCCTGTCAGTTCTTGAACAGATGGGCTGCAGTGTTTACAGCTTCGGAGAGGATTCCATATATCTGAATGCCAGAAAGAAGCTGAAGGCTCCGCCCACTGTAAGAACGGCAGTGCACCCGGGTTTTCCCACTGACGCACAGCCTGTGCTTATGGCATTATGTTCCACGGTCAAAGGGACAACAATTTTTGTGGAAACAATCTTTGAAAACCGCTACCGTCATGCAGGTGAGCTTGCACGGCTTGGTGCAAGGATAAATGTTGAAGGCAGAGTTGCAGTGGTTGAAGGCACGGAAAGGCTTTCAGGCGCAGAGCTTATGGCAACTGACCTTCGGGGCGGCGCAGCAATGATAGTTGCGGGACTTTATGCCGACGGGACAACGAAAATCGGAAATGCGGGATATATTTACCGTGGCTATGAAGATATAGAAACGTGTCTCAGAAGTGTAGGCGCAGATATAAAGGCTGTTTAAATATATGCTTTCGGGAACCGATTAATGACAGGAGGCAGGAAACAGCCATACAGGCGGCATATTATACCGCCTGTATGCTGAAAAATAACGGAAAGGACTGATAGAATGCCCGAGTTTCACAGACTTAACAAATCACATACAACTCAGATGAGTAAGGAAGAGCTCAATAAGAAGCTTCGTGAAGAAGCGGACAAGTCTGCGGCAAAGCCTGTTCGCAGGAAAAGTGCATTGTCGGAAAAGAAGCAGCAGAAAATCTCGGAGCAGACAAAAAATCAGATGCCTCCCAGAAGTCCTGCAAAAAAACGGCGTGAGGAAGAACTGAAGCGACGTGAGAAAGAAGAAAAAAAGACCAGAAAGCGCCGCAGAAAAGGCAATAATGTTATCTATTACATAATGCTTGCCATAGTTGCGGTTATTATATTTGTGATTCTGTCTGTTACCGTCCTCTTCAACTGTGAGGAAATAGTTGTGGAAGGAGAAAGCAAGTATACGGACGAGCAGATAATCGAAGCCAGCGGTCTTAAAGGAGACGAAAACCTTGTAAAGCTGTCTCTGCTGGGAATTGATAAGAAAATCACTGATAAACTGGTAAGTCTTGACAGTGCTGTTGTAACCAAGCAATTCCCCAATAAAATAAAAATTACCGTTACTCCTGCCGAACCTATGGTGAATTTCTATTATGCAGGTAAAAACTATGTAATTTCTCATGTAGGACGTGTTATGGAAATTGAAAGAAATGCTGCGGACTGTATGGAGGTTATCGGTTATCAGCCTGGCGACAACGTGGTTGTGGGTGACTATATTACCGCCGCAAATCCTGAACAGGATGAAACAATCCAGACTATCAGCAGTGCAATAGAAGCTGCGGGAATTACGGAAATCACCGAACTTGACATAACCGATATGCTGAGCATAGGTCTTGTCTATGACGAAAGAATTGAAATCAATCTCGGTTCAATGCTTCAGCTTGAAGAAAAACTGACTATTGTCAAGGAGCTTGCGGAAAATTATATTGCCGATACGGAAAAGGTGACTCTCGATGTATCGAATCCCGAACGTGTCGTTCAGAGACCCATAACTCCCCTTGTGACTTCGGTTTCAACGACGGCGGTCGTTACCGAAGATCCTGGAGAAGCAGAAAATTCCGATGAAACAGACGCCGTTGACAACAACAGTGCTGCAGCTGAATAATTTGATGATATAAAATTCCGAAATTTTCCTGTAAAACACAACATTTTGTGTTTGTCGGCAAAAAATAAAACAAAATATTCAATTTTTTTAAAAAAAGTATTGAAATTTTACTCAAAATCTGCTACAATTAATTTAAGCAATCATACGGTATACCCCTGCCTGTTTTTCAGGGAGTTCTGCCGTTAAAATACGGGAGGTACAAAAGTGGCTATTGAAATTGATGAAGAAGGCTTCGCAGTAGAGAGTGAAGAACCCGAATTCGACCATCTTGACGAAGGTGCGGTTTATAATATCCAGATTAAAGTTTTCGGCGTCGGCGGCGGCGGCGGAAACGCAGTTGAAAATATGGCAAAGAAGGGCCTCAGAGATAAGAACACCAAGGATGTAAGCGATGATGACGTTGATATTGAATTTGTTGTTGTAAACACTGATGTAGCTGCCCTCAAGAATAAGGACAAGACTCTTATGCGCCGTGTTCAGATCGGTCGTAAGTGCGCTAAGGGCAGAGGTGCAGGCGGACGTGCAGAAGTAGGCGCTGAAGCTGCTCGTGAGGACAGAGAAGAAGTTGAAAAGTATTTAAAGGGCTCCTCTCTCGTGTTTATTTCCGCAGGTATGGGCGGCGGTACAGGTACAGGCGCGGCTCCTGTTATTGCTGAAATCGCACGTGATATGGGCATTCTTACAGTAGGCGTTGTTACAAAGCCTTTCGAGTTTGAACGCGAACAGAAGATGAATCAGGCTATGAAGGGTATCGACGAAATGCGCAAGCACGTTGACGCTCTCGTAATTATCCCTAACCAGAAGCTTCTCCAGCTCAACGAAAAGCAGCTCACATTCCAGCAGGCTTTCGTTATGGTTGATGATGTTCTTCACCGTACAGTAAAGATTGTTTCCGATATGGTAAACAAGACTGCTGTAATCAACGTTGACTTCTCCGACTTGAGCACAATCATCAAGGATGCAGGCGACGCACATATCGCAATCGGTATGGGTACAGGTGACAAGAAGGTTGAAGAAGCAGTTCAGCAGGTTGTAAACAGCCCGCTCCTCGAAACATCAATCAAGAATGCAGGCAGACTTTTAGCATACATAACACTTTCTCAGGACGCTCTTATGTCCGATGTTGACGATGCTATGCACGCAATCACAAAGGCTTGCGGCGCTGACGCAGAAATCATCTTCGGTGCAAACTACGGCCCTGCAGAAATGAAGGATTCTATTGCAATCTCCGTTATCGCTACCTGCTTCAAGGAAGACGCTCAGGTTTCCGCAGCTCCCAGTGTTGCAGATGAAATTATCGGCAGCTCTGTCGGTGCCCCCACAGGAAGCAGCTTTGCTGATTTCCTTTCAGGCACAAAGTCAATCGGTACAGATGACACAGGTTACAGCGATTTAGAAGCAATCTTCAAGAACAGAAACTGATTATAAAGCCACAGGCATAGCCTGTGGCTTTTGATATTTCAGGAGGTAATATGAAAATTCTGGTTATAGGCGGAACAGTCTTCGCAAGCAGGTATACAGCAGAATTCTTTATTGAAAATGAGTATGAAGTGTATGTCCTGAATCGTGGGTCAATGCCGCAGTCGGAGGGAGTAAAGCACATAAAAGCAGACCGATACAACATGGGTGATTCCCTCAGAGATTACGATTTTGACGCTGTAATTGCGGTTTCGCTGTATGATGAAAAGGATACAACTTCACTTATCTCTGCGTTGGGAGATGTAAAGCATTTTATTTTTGTAAGCTCCAGCGCCGTTTATCCCGAAACTTTGCCTCATCCCTTCTGCGAAAATCAGCCTTGCGGCAGAAACAAGTACTGGGGTGATTACGGAACAAACAAAATAGCTGCCGAAAGGCTTATTTTATCGGCATTCCCTCAGGCGTACATAATCCGTCCTCCTTATCTCTGCGGAAAAATGAACAATCTTTACCGTGAAGCGTTTGTTTTCGAGTGTGCGGAAAATGATCGTCCGTTTTATATTCCGAAAGACGGCAGCCTGCCCTTGCAGTTCTTTGATATTGAGGATATGTGCCGTTTTATGGAACTGCTTATCAGAAAACAACCCACACAGCACATTTTTAATGTTGGTAATCCCGAAACAGTAACAGTAAAGGAATGGGTAAACCTCTGTTATGATGTTTTAAATAAGAAACCTCAGTTGATTTATATTTCTAGAGATATAAATCAGCGTGATTATTTCCCTTTTCTTGACTATGAGTACCGACTTGATGTGACGGAAATGCTGAATCTTATGCCCAACCTTAAACCGCTGGAACAGTCGCTGAGGGAATCGTATGAGTGGTACAGGGATAATCGTGAGCTTATAAGACGAAAGCCGTTGATTGAGTTTATTGATGAAAAATTATAGCAGTCATACCTCGCTGAATAAGCGAGGTTTTGTTGTTTTACGGATAAATAATAATATTCATGCTGTTTTCCTGCTTTGAGGGACAAATAATACCGTCAAAAGGCTTAAAAACGCCGTTTTCAAAGGAAAAAGTACCCATGTTTCCCACAGTTATATACTTTCCTCCTATCACCCATACATACCCGTCGGCGCACATATCATAGATATCGGGATATGCTTTAAGCACATCTGACGAAGAACAGATTATATCCATGGCTTCGCCGTCGAGAGGCTCGCTTTTGACCTCGCAGTACCCCTTTTCCTCGTCATAGAACAGCATTTGATAGTATCCCGACCATACGCTTATATCGTCAAGGATGTAGTTTGCTCCCTGGGGCGTATAACTTACGGCGGAGCCTGTGTACTCCACCTGATAGTCGTCCGTTCCGAAGCTTATAATTGTGGAACGTACCGTACCCTGCGAATGACCACTCTGAAATAAAAGGTGTACATTTCTGCCTGTGTGTATCGGTTCAACGCTACGAAGGGTCTGCTGACAGCACTCGGGAATTATTACCGCATTATCTTCGTGGTCAACGAAAACGGTAACATAAAACTGATCCTCGCCGCTCCATTCTGCGAAGCTTACAGGTAATGGCATACTGAAAACGAAGACATATTCTCGGTAGGAATTGAAATAGGCGGGCAGGGTGTACACAAGTATAGGATTCACTTTATACGGTTCGTCCGCATCAAAATATCCCTCATAACCGCTGCTGTAAAAAGCTGTCTCTTCGGGTTTCGGTGTATAAACTCCGTCTTTATAATCGAAAAGCGCCTTTGCCTGCTCGACAACCTCGACGTAATACTCTGATTTATACACTGCCTGTCGTGCAATCTCCATCTTATCTTCATAAAGACCGTTCAACATTCCGCCCATTCCGCCTATGCTGACGGGAGACGCATTTTCGTCCTGTGTATAATATTTTTTAAGACTAAAGCTGCTGTAATCCACAGGCTGGGTGGTTTCGGCAACCGTAATTGTTGTAACGGTGGTGGTTTCGGCAGTTGTTGTTTGCGAAACGGCAGAGGTTTTGGTTGTTGTCTGAGTGGTTGTTGCTGATGTTTCGGGAGTAGTGGTTGTTGCTGTGGTTTCTGCGGTCTGTACTGTGTTGCCGCAGGAACAGAGGGATAAAATTACAAGGGAAAGTGCGGTTATTTTTCTTTTCATTTTTCTGTTTCCTCTCTTTTTGTTTAATTATAGCACTGTTTTTTTAAAAAATCAATGAATTCAGAAAAAATATACCTTTATAATTATAATATATATACATAATAAAAGCCGTTCCTTTCGGAACGGCTTTTATCAACTGTATTTATCCGCCGTTTGTCCTGCCTGAGAAAAACAGAAGATTTTAAAAGGCGGAAACGGGTGCAGCGGTATGCTGCTTAAACGCAAGAGTGGCTCTTAACGTATTCAACAACCTCGTCAACATTGCAGAATGCCATGGACACGCAGGTATCAGCGCAGCCGTAGTAGATTGCGATTCTGCCTGTGTCAGCGTCGCAGAGTGCTGCGCAGGGGAAGGTTACGTTCTGAACGTCGCCTACGCACTCATAGTACTCACGGGGATTGAGGAGGTATTCGGAGCAGCGGTACTTAACAACCCAGGGCTTGTCAATGTCGAGGATTGCTGCGCCGAAGCTGTATACGAAGCCGTTGCAGCTTTCGAGAACGCCGTGGTAGAATACGAGCCAGCCTTCGCTTGTTTCAATCGGGATAGGGCCTGCGCCAATCTTCTTGGATTCCCAGCCCTTGTTGGGAGCCATAACGTGTCTGTGCTTGCCCCAGTATGTCATATCCTTGGAGTGAGAGAGGTACATATCGCCGAAAGGTGTATGACCGCTGTCGGAAGGACGGGAGAACATTACGTATTCGCCGTTAATCTTTCTGGGGAAGAGAACGCCGTTTCTGTTGAAGGGTAAGTATGCGTTTTCAATCTGGTGGAATTCTACGAAATCCTTTGTCCAGCCCATGCCGATTGTGGGCTTCCAGCCGTAAGCGTTGCACCATGTGATCCAGAAACGGTCTTCAATCCATACACATCTGGGGTCGTAGCCGTACTGCCAG